>PXCX01000170.1 GCA_003565195.1 PVC group bacterium
ACGCTAAACTAAATTGCGGCTGACGCCGCATTCTTAATCCGCGTTATCCGCGTTATCCGTAGCTAATTTTCTTTGCTAAATCCGTCCCCATCCGTAGTTCCCGTAGCTCCTCTTAATTTCTGCTTTTTCTTTCCCTTTCTGTATATTCTGTGTATTCTGTGGTTCAATTCTTCCATTTCCGCTTTGCTTCTTGATTTCTTCTTAATTTCATATTTTTTGCTTCTTTGGGGCGGGCCAGGTCCCGCCCTTAACAGCGGCGCCTGCCTACCGCAGGCAGGCCAGGTCGCCGCAGTCCACAGCGGCTTCGCCGCAATTTTCGGAAATTCAGCGTTTTCCCCATGTCTTCCCTTGCCATATTCCTGATTCTGGCCGCCTGCGCCGTGGCTTTGTACAACTGGCGTTGGGGTGTTTTTGCGGCGATTACGATTGCCCTGATTCAGGATCCCTTGCGCAAGTTAATGCCCGGTACGCCGGGATTGATGGCCATGGCATCAGTGCCTGTCTGGTTGGCAATGATATTAGGCGTCTTGACCATTGGTGAATTGAGTGTCAAGCGTTTTTTTAATCAATTCCCCAAGCTGGGCCGCGGCATGAATTGGTTCGGTTTATACTTGATCGTGCCGGCCTTCCTGTCGGCAACTTACGGACGCAATACCTGGCAAATTACGATCCTGGGCGCCATGATCTATTTTTTGGTGTTTATGACGTTATGTTCCGGGTGGTGTTTTGCTGTTGCCGAAAAAAACCGGATCAATGTCTTGTCGTTCTACGCGATTGGCGCTTCGATCATGTTGATCGGCGGTCCCCTGCAATATCTGGGATGGAACACCCAGTATGCCGTCATCGGCACCGAAGTCATGGGCTTTACGTGGGTGACCCACCGCTCCACGGCAGCTATTTACATGATTGCCGGTCTGTTTCGCAGCCCGGACGTCATGGGCTGGCATGCCGCGATGGTATTCATGATCGCGGTATTGATGGCCTCGCGCTCGCGGGGGGCCATGCGAATTTTCTGGATCGTGATCGCCATCTGGGGCGGCGTGAACATCTGGTTGTGCGGCCGGCGCAAGATGATTTCGATGCTTCCGATATTCATGGGGTGTCATCTGTTGTTGGTCGTACGGTTCAGGGAAGCGCAACGCTGGGCCATTACGGTCGGCGTTATTCTGCTGGTCACCGGCGTCGGCTGGCATGTGGTCACGTCCTATGTGTATGTGGAAGGCGCGGAAACGTTTTACATATCCGCTTTTCATCAAGCGGAAGGTTCGCTACGCCGGCATGGCGTGCGATCGGTTTTTACGACCATTCGCCAGGCCGGATTTCTGGGTTATGGCATGGGCATGGGACAACAGGGGACTCATCATATCGACGCCGATAAACCCAGGCTGTGGCAGGAAAGCGGACCTTCCATGCTGGCGGCGGAATTGGGCGTGCCCGGTATGGCGCTGTTCCTGGTCGTGCTGGTATATCTTGGGCTTACCGCTTATCACGTCATGTGCTATACTGCCCGCGATGAAACGTTTTTTATCGGTGCGGGCATTGCATCCATTCTAATCGCCAACCTAACGTCCGGGATCGTGTCAGGCCAAATATTCGGCGATCCGTTTGTTGCCATTCTACTGGCTCTCATGGCCGGCATGCTGTTATCGGGGGTAAGGATTAAAGGAAGCGCTTGAATTTGCGGCGCAGCCGCTGTCAAGGGCGGTACCTGGCCCGCCCCAAAGAAGAAAATCAGAAATTGAACCACAGAACACACAGAATACACAGAACGGGAGAAAGGGAAGCGCAAAATTGCAAAGAATACTGGTCAACGCGTTATCGGCAACCAATCAGAGTGGCGCGCATGTGCTGCTCGGGCATCTCGACGGTTTGATCGATCCGGCGTTTGAACACGGTCGCTTTACGATGCTTTGCCGCCCCGGCATGACGGCGTTTCGCGAACGCCTTGGAGACCGGGTCGATTGGCTGCATGCGCCGGAGCACACCACCCATTGGTTGTATCGCGCAATCTGGGAACGCCGGCATCTTGGGCGAATATGCCGTCGCATCAATGCCCGCTTGTATTTTACCCCCAGCGGCATCGCGGCGCCGGGTCTGCGAGTCCCGCAAATCGTTTTCTGCCAGAATCCCTGGGCTTTAACCTCTGCCGCGCGACGGCGTCGCGATGCCTTCAAGGCATGGTTGCAGCGCCGCGCCTACCGACAAGCCATGCACCAAGCCGAAGTGATGGTCTTTAATTCCCGATATATGCAGGAAATCTACCGCCGCAACGCCGGTTTTACCGAAAAGCAGGGCTTGATAGTGTATCAGGCACCGGATGATGCAACCCATGAGCGGGCAAACGCCGCGCGAAACGGTAAACGGATGCGCGGTCAAATCCTGTGCGTCTCTGCTATGGGCCGTCATAAAAACGTCGAAACCGTGATTCAAGCATTGTATCGCCTGCGGTCATACGGTCATCCCGAAGCAACCCTGGTGATCGTCGGCGGCTGGCCGGACAGCACATATGAAAAACAAATCCGGCAGTTAACCCAAAAGCTTAAACTCGACGATCATGTCCGGTTTACCGGTTTCGTGTCACGTGACGACCTCGACCGCTTGTACGCGGAATCGCAAGCGTTTTGCCTGATGAGCAAATGCGAATCGTTCGGCATCCCGGCTATCGAAGCCCAATTGTTCGGTACCCCGGTGATCAGCTCCAACGTTTGTGCCATCCCGGAAATATGCGGCCCCGGCGGACGCTACCGCGATCCGGATGACGTGGCCGGCGTCACCGACACGCTTGACGAGTTGCTGGCCAATCCCGCGCTCTGGCAGCAGGTTTCGCAGCAAGCCCGCGAAAACGCGCAACGTTTCGTATGGGAAAAGGTTACCCGGCCGTTACGGGAAGTGGTTGCACAAAAGCTGAACAACTGGTAACCGTTCAGCATTTCAGTATTTCAGCTTTTTCTTTGTTTTCCCCATGTCATTTATCCGTACCGATCGCAAATCCTGTCCCAGTCCGCATTCCTTCGGCAATAAGGTCGCGCGGCTGGCCTGGCGGTTGTGCTGGTTGCTTTTCTTCCGCCCCTCGCCAACCTTTTGGCATGGCGGACGCCGCTTGCTGCTGCGTCTGTTCGGCGCGCGTTTGGGCAAAGGCGTCCAAGTCATGCCGTCGGCAACCATTTGGGCGCCATGGAATCTGTCAATGGGGGATTATGCAACCGTCAGTCATGGTGTCGATCTGTATAATGTCGACCGGATCGATATCGGCGCGCACGCCACCATCAGTCAGCGGTCATTTTTGTGCACCGCAACCCATGACGTCGATCATCCCAATATGCCGCTGGTGACCGCGCCGATCCGGATCGGCGACGGCGCCTGGATCGCCGCGGAAGCTTATATTCACCCCGGGGTTACCATCGGCGCCGATGCCGTCGCCGGGGTACGCGCCGTGGTCTTGAAGGATGTGCCCGCCCGCCATATCGTCGCCGGCAACCCGGCCAGGCAAATCGGCGAACGATTTAAAGCCTAAACGGAAACACTGAAACAATTGCGGCGATAGCCGCTGTGGAGTGCGGCGACCTGGCGCCGCTGTTAAGGGCGGGACCTGGCCCGCCCAAAAAAAAACAGAAAGCTAAAAAGCTAAGATTAAGAAGCGAGCTACGGATACCGCGGATTGCGCGGATGAAGACATAAATCTTGAAATGTGGGTCGCGTCGGGTGTCGGGTACTAAAACCTAGTCCTGTTGCCGTTCGTCTGCCTGCGGAGGACATGTAGACGCGGCAACAGGTCGAAGTCCTCATCGGTTGCCATATCCAACGTTCGCAAAAGATTAGGGAGTTTTCGTCACGTCCTGATTTCTGCCTCTGACTTGCGGACGAAGACCTTAGACCATGGACCCCTCGACCCTGCCGACACCCGTCGATTCCGTCGATCCTGTCGATTGGAGACTGAAGTCTGGGAAAAGATTGAAGACAATCCGTACGTAGTTCGATTCCCGTCAATACGCATCGATTGCGCTCGATGACCGATCCATATTCTACCTTGGACTTGGTCTTATGACAGGCCAAGCCCACCTGAAAACATCATGTCCATGATCAAGGTTCCCATCTCCGCCGTTATCCTCTGCCATAACGAATCCGCAAACTTGCCGCGGTGCATCGCCGCCGCGCAAGGTTGCGCCGAGATCGTGGTTGTGGACGACGGTAGTACCGACGGCAGTCGGGAGGTGGCTGCCAAGGCCGGCGCACGCGTGGTGGACCATCGCTTCACGTCGTTTGCGGATCAACGCAATTGGGCGCTCGATTCCGCCGGCCTGCAATGCGAATGGACCCTGCATCTGGATGCCGATGAGGTCGTGACGCCGGAGGTTTTGCTGGAGATTCAACGGAATTTGGCAGTTCTGCGCCGTGATCAAGTCGGCTATCTCGCCCGCAAAATCATGCTGGACAATCGTTGGCTGCGATTCAGCGCCGATTATCCGGTTTATGTACCCCGTTTGGTCCACCGTCGGGGACCGCGTTTCATCATGCGCGGACACGGGGATATCGTCGATGCGCCCGCGGAAGCCGCCGTTTTTTTGATGGAACCCCTGTTGCATTACGCGTTTTCGAAAGGCTGGGCGGAATGGCGGGAACGCCATCATCGCTATGCCGCGGCTGAAGCGCAAAGGATTCTGAAGGGATTCCCTGCATTTCATCTGCATGATTTACTCTCGCGAAACCGTGCCCGCCGACGCAACGCCCTGCGCGCGCTCTCGTTCCGGCTGCCCGGCCGCCCCGGCTTACGCTTTCTTTACGCCTACCTGCTGCGCATGGGATTCCGTGACGGCCGTCCCGGATACAAGTTCGCCCGCGCAATGGCCGAATATGAACGTATGATCAACCGGGAAATCCAGCGACAATTGAAGCGTACATCCCCATGATAACCTTTTCCATCATCACTGTGGCACGTAATGCCGCGGACAGTATCAAGGATGCCCTCCACAGCGTAGCGGCCCAAACCGGACCATCGGTCGAACATATCCTGATCGATGGCGCCTCAACCGACGGAACCCTGTCGCAACTGACCGCCTATCGCGACCAGATGCAGACACGACCAGATCGTCGTGTCCGGCTGACGTCAGAACCCGATCAAGGAATATATGACGCGCTGAACAAAGGGATCGACCTGGCCACAGGCGATGTGATTGGGATTCTTCATGCCGATGACCGATATGCCGCACCGAATGTGCTTTCCCTGGTAGGGTCCGTACTTGCCGAACAGGATACGGATGCGGTTTACGGCGACCTGGCCTATGTGGCCGGTGTATCACCAGTCCGGATTGTACGGTACTGGCGCAGCGGTGCGTACCGACCGCAACGCCTGAAGTACGGATGGATGCCGCCGCATCCAACACTTTTTGTAAAACGATCCCGGTACGCGCAGCTCAAGCGCAAGGACGGCACTGTTTTTGATCTATCCTTCAGCATAGCCGCTGATTACGATTTTATGCTGCGGTTACTGCAGGGCTTGAACCTCAAACCCGCCTACCTGCCCGCCCTGCTGGTGAATATGCGGCTAGGCGGCGCCAGTAACCGAAACTTGAAAAATATACTGCGCAAAAGTCGCGAAGACTTGCGTGCCCTGCGAGCAAACCGGATTGGTGGCTTCCCCAGCCTGATAGCAAAGAATTTTCGCAAAATCCCGCAGTATTTGAATCGTCCCCTGTGACGCGGAAAGTGAAACTAGTCTCCCTTCAAATCTCGTCACTTCCGGTCGACCCCTGTCGACAACCCCGCCTGAAACCAAAGCCTGAAACCAAAGCTTGTATTTACCCTCCAAGCTGATATGATGGCGCCGGAACAACCGGTGTAATTGAATAACCCCAAAACCGCCGGATCAATTTATCCCGTCCCGATTTCATCGAAAGGATATTTACATGACTGAAAAACGCGCACTGATTACAGGAATCACCGGCCAGGACGGATCCTATCTTGCGGAATTTCTGCTGGCCAAAGGATATGAAGTCTACGGCATGGTGCGACGGTCCAGCTCGGTAACCAAAAACCGGATTGACGGTATCTATCGCGATCCCCACCTGACGAATACCCGACTACTGCTGGAATACGGCGACTTGGCGGACGGACTTTCCCTGCGACGCGTGCTTTCCAAGGTGCAGCCCGACGAAATTTACAATCTGGCCGCCCAATCGCATGTGCGGATTTCTTTCGATCAAGTCGAATATACCGCCGATGTCACCGGAACCGGCGCGTTGCGATTACTGGAAGCCATGCGGGATTACGGTGAATCGACGGGTAAAACAGTCCGGTTTTATCAGGCGTCCTCCTCGGAAATGTTCGGCGCCGCGCCGCCGCCCCAGAGCGAAACAACCCCGTTCCATCCGCGCAGCCCCTACGGCGTGGCGAAAGTTGCCGCCTTCTGGAACACCGTCAATTACCGCGAAGCATACGGATTGCATTGCAGTAATGGGATTCTTTTTAACCATGAAAGCGAACGACGCGGCGAGAATTTCGTGACCCGCAAAATCACCCGTGCCGCCGGTCGGATAAAGGTGGGCCTGCAGGACAAACTGATGCTGGGCAATCTGGATGCCAAGCGCGACTGGGGGCATGCACGCGACTACGTCGAAGCAATGTGGCTGATGCTCCAACAGGAACAGCCCGACGATTATGTCGTCGCCACCGGTGAAGCCCACAGTATCCGCGAATTTCTTGATGAAGTGTTCGGCCTGCTCGATCTTGACTGGCATCAGTATGTGCAAACCGATCCCTATTATTTTCGGGCCGCCGAAGTGGATTTCCTGATGGGTGACTCGTCAAAAGCCCGCGAAAAGTTCGGCTGGAAACCGCGGATCGATTTTTGTGAACTCGCGCGCCTGATGACCGAACATGATCTGGATCTAGCGCATCGCGAAGCCCATGCCGCCCAGTTCAAGGCATCGAAATAGCCGCGCTCAGTGACCGAAATGACGTCCCGTGTTTTATGTTCATGAACCTTGAGCCCATCCTCAAGTACCCGATCGTGTTCGGGACCGGTGCCGTGGTCGCGCTGCTGCTGACCCGCGCCTGGGGACCACGCGCGCCCCGCTGGGGATTCACGGATCAGCCAGGTCCGCGAAAAATCCATCTGCATCCTGTGGCTACCGGCGGCGGGATCGCCGTTTTCCTGGCCTTTCACGCCGTTTGCGCCGTCGTGTTCCTGTATCCCTGGCTACCGTTTGCCGGCCAGTTATCGATCGATTGGTGGTATCGATTCAGCATTTTGTCCACAGGGATCTTAATCATCGGCCTGATTGATGATCGGTTTGGCATGAAACCGGTCATCAAATTTGGCGGACAACTTCTGATTGCGGCGGGAGCTTACCTGCTCGGTATGCGGGTGCAAAATATTCTGGGCACTCCGCTGCCCGGATATATCGATTTCGCAGCGACTTTGTTGTGGTTTCTGGTCCTGATGAATGCGTTCAACTTGATCGATGGAGTCGACGGTCTGGCGGTCGGCATCGCATTCATTGCCGCGATCGGCATATCCATGTCACTGGTTTTCCGGTCGGAACCCGGAGATGTATTGCTGCTGCTCGGATTTGCCGGCGCATGCCTCGGGTTTTTACGTTATAACTTCCATCCCGCCCGCGTTTTTCTGGGCGACACCGGCAGCTTGTTCATTGGGTTCACCCTGGCAGCGCTGACCGTTGCCACAAGCTCAAAAGGACCGGCAATCGCCGCCATCGGCATGCCGTTGCTGGCCATCGGCATTCCCTTGTTCGATACCATTTTGGCGGTTTGGCGCCGATCCATAAGACATCTGCTGGGCAACGACTCCACAACGGGGCTGCTGGCGAGTGTAGAGCAGGCGGATGAGGACCACCTGCATCACCGGTTGCTGCGCGTTGGCCGCGAACATCATCAGGTGGCGTTACTGTTGTACGCCGTCACCGCCGTCTTGTCGCTGGTCGGTATCCTGGCCAGTGTCTTTCATGATCGTGCCCTCGGAATTCTGGGATTGGCTTTCCTGATGGGCGCCTACACGGTGGTGCGGCATCTGGCCTGGATCGAGCTGCGTGATACCGGGGAGGTCGTGCTTCAGGGAATCACCCAACCGGTGCGTCGCAATCGTATGCTATTGTTTTACCTTGGTAGCGATGTCTTGATTCTTAATCTGGCGCTGCTAGCAAGTGTGGCGCTCACCGAATCGCTCGCCGGCATCGAAAATCCCGATCTCAAACGTTTGTGGCTGCGATATGCACCTTTTGATGTAGGATTGCCTTTGCTTTTCCTGCTGGTAGCCCGTTCCTATTCACGGGTATGGTATCTTGCGCGGATCTCGGAATATATCACCACCGGTCTGGCCGTCGTTTTGGGATATGCCGTCGCTTGCGCCCTCGGCGGAATCGGCACCCCTACCCAACTCGGTGCATGGTTTGTCCGTCACCTCTTGCTGATCGGGCTGACGGTGCCTTGTATTGTCGGGGTGCGCGCGTCAAAGCGTGTACTCCAGGATATGATGCAGTGGATGAATCGCGGATTGCGGCGCGACATCGATCGCGGCCCGCGCACCCTGATTTGCGGCGCTGGATTCCGGACCACCCTTTTCCTGCGTCAGATCGCGTGCGATGCACAAACAAGCGGCCTGCGTGATATCATCGGCTTGATTGACGCTGACGAGGCTATCTGCGGCCATTTCGTGCATGGTGTTCGCGTACTGGGAACCCCGGCCGAAATACCCCAATTGCTTACGGAACACAAAATCGATGAGGTCTATATCGTCGAATCGATCGAAGCCGAAGACAAAAAACAAATTCAAAAGGCAACCAGCAACGCCGGAATCCGCCTGATTAACTGGCAAATCGTGGAAACCGAAGAAAAAAACTGAAATGCTACGGTTTTTGACTTGTTTTTCCGATCATGATTCGCAGTGGCCGATAAAGCCAGTAGAACGGCCGCAGACGCGGCGGCAGAACCAGACGCCGCAAATCGCCGTCGCCGGGAATTATTGCGCGTCGCACAGTGTAGCTGATATATTCGGGAACGGACAGGATTTGCCGATGTAATCCGCGTTGTTCCCGCATTGTCGGTGGTGTTCCGGTTTGTAATTGCTCAATAAACGCACGCACCGCGGACTCCCTGGCTTGCGGCAGCTCCTGATCCAGCAAGTCCGGACCGAACAGACGATCGGCAATACGACAGCCGGTATGCAGGGCGCGGCGCGCAAAACCCGCATTAACAGTCCATGAATCTGCTTGCGCAAACGCCGCGGGATGTTGTGCCAGCAGCCCCGCGATATCGGCGATCCATGCCAGCCTTTCCCCGCCATGCCAAAACATATGCAGACAGGTTAAAATCAGATGAAACGCCGGTCTCGGTGCCCTGACATCGCGAGTGTCCAACCGGACTAAACCGAAATGTTCCGGGTGATCGATGCGCAGAATGGCCGACCGTAAATAATGCGGCGCAAAAAAAAGATGATTGGTCTCGACCCGGTACCCGGCAGGATGAATGAAGGTGTTGCCCCACCCGAAATGCCAGTAATGCGCACGTAACCGTTCGTTCTCGACAACCGGCCGATAGCCTGCCGCACGGAGCATTTCCTGGAGGGACTCGTAATCCGAGCGTGCGCAACGAACATCAAGATCGTCATAAGCCCGATACCCAGGGTCAGGCCATGCCTGTTGCGCCAGGGCGGGACCCTTTAACAAGACAAAAAGACTCAGGGAAATATCCGCCAG
>PXCX01000138.1 GCA_003565195.1 PVC group bacterium
CACTGCGGTTTGACCGGGATATCGCGGGTGGAACGCGGATGGTGGTGCCGCGTTTATCGCGCCGACGGCGCTCTGGTGCCGCTCGCCGATTTGGAAGGCGTGTTACCGTTGTTGCATGACCGCATGACCGAAGGGATCTATACCCGGGTTGACGATTTACTGGATGTGGGCGAACCGGCGCCGCTGGAACGGGTGGATGTCCTGAAACACGGTCGTGCCGCGCTTGTGCAGGCGAATACCGCCATGGGATTGGCGCTCAACGACGATGAAATCGATTACCTTCTCAAGATATTTAAACAATTGAACCGCAATCCATCTGATGCCGAACTGCTGATGTTCGGACAGGTTAACTCCGAACATTGCCGCCATAAGATCTTCAATGCAAGCTGGCGGATTGACGGCCAAACACAGGCAAAGACCTTGTTTGACATGATTCGCCACACCCATGCTCAGCATCCCGAAGGGACCATGGTCGCATATCGTGATAATGCTGCCGTGATCGAGGGGTTCCGGGAACGCTGTTTTGATGCCGATCCCGCCGATGACTATTGTTATCGCACACGTGACGAACAGTGCGATATAGTTATAAAAGTCGAGACCCACAATCATCCCACGGCCATTTCTCCCTGGCCGGGTGCGGCAACCGGTGTGGGGGGGGAGATCCGTGACGAGACGGCAACCGGACGCGGCGCGTTCAGTAAAGCCGGATTGTCTGCGTTGATCGTATCGCATTTGCGGTTGCCCGGCTTCGAGCAACCGTGGGAAAACGCGATATCCAAGCCGCCCGCCCATTTGGCGACTCCGTTGCAGATTATGCTTGACGGGCCCCTGGGTGGCGCCGCTTTCGGCAACGAATTCGGGCGTCCGCAATTATGCGGTATCTTCAAGACCTTCGGCATCCGCCATAATGGCCGTGCCTACGGTTATCATAAACCGATTATGGCCGCCGGCGGCCTGGGCGGTATCCGGCGTATTCATGCATTGAAGGGAAGTATGCCGCCGGGCGCCACGGTGTTGCAGATCGGGGGGCCGGCCTTGCGCATCGGGTTGGGTGGCGGCGCGGCATCGTCGATGGCCAGTGGCAGTAATCAGGCCGAACTGGATTTCAATTCGGTGCAACGCGACAACGCCGAAATGCAGCGACGCTGCCAGGAAGTCGTCAATACACTTTGCAGTATGCGTGAACGGAATCCGATTATCAGTATTCATGATATCGGAGCCGGCGGTCTTTCGAACGCCTGCCCCGAACTGGTGGCCGAAAGCGGAGGACACTTTTATCTGAGACGTATTCCCAACGAAGAACCGTCGATGAATCCCATGGAAATTTGGTGCTGCGAAGCCCAGGAACGTTATGTCCTGGCGGTCCCGCGGGACCGACTGGAAGACGTCATCGCTATATGCCGGCGCGAACGGTGCCCGGTTGCCGCGATCGGTGAAACCAGCGGTGACGGACGGTTGATTCTCGACGACGAATATTTCGGTGAGCGCCCCATTGATATCGACTTGGACGTGATTCTGGGACGGCCGCCCAAAATGGTGCGTGACGTCCAGCGCGAACCCAGTCCCGGGGTTGCTTTGGATGTGGAAGGTATAAGCCTTGACGAGGCGGTCCGGCGCGTGCTGCGGTTACCCGCTGTGGCTCGCAAGAATTTCCTGATTACCATTGGCGATCGCAGTGTGACCGGACTGGTAGCACGCGATCAAATGGTTGGTCCCTATCAGGTTCCGGTGGCCGATTATGCGATGACCGTCACCGATTACGAGTCTTATACCGGAGAAACCATGGCCATGGGTGAACGGATCAATCTGGCGCCGCTGTATGCGGCCGCATCGGGTCGGATGGCCATCGCCGAGGCGCTGACCAATATCGCCGCCGCCGATATCGGCGATATTGGCCGGATCAAACTCTCGGCGAATTGGATGTGTGCCTGTGGTGAAAAAGGACAGGATGCCGAATTGTATGACACCGTGCATGCCGTCGGCATGGAATTTTGTCCCGCTCTGGGGATCAGTATCCCGGTCGGTAAGGATTCGCTGTCGATGCGTACGCGCTGGACGGACAAGCAGGGGAATGACCATTGTGTCAGCGCACCCGTCAGCCTGATCGTCAGCGCGTTTGCGCCGGTTCGCGATGTGCGCCGCTCGGTTACGCCGCAACTTCAGCCGCTGGAAGCGAGCGTCCTGTTGCTGGCGGATCTGGGCGAAGGACGCAACCGTTTGGGCGGCAGTGCGCTGGCACAAGTTTACGGACAGTTGGGTGACGAGGTGCCCGATATCGGGCAGCCGCCACGACTGGCCGCTTTTTTCCGTGCCGTACAACAATTGCTGGCCGACGGGCATCTGCTGGCCTATCATGACCGGTCCGATGGTGGCTTGCTGGTAACGGTTGCCGAAATGTGTTTTGCCGGGGGGATGGGATGCCGTTTGGAATGGTCCGGTCACGACACCGATCCAATCCGGTTTGCCTTGGCGGCCTTGTTCGCGGAGGAAGCCGGCGCGGTATTTCAGGTCCGTACGGCCGATGTTGCCGCGGTGCAAACAGTGTTCGAGCAGCAGGGGATCGGCGATATCCTGCAGGAGATCGGGAAACCGCTTGCGGAGAAGCTGTTTGACGTGCGGGTAAACGGCGAATCCGTTTTCAGTGAACGACTCTGTGAGTTGAATCGCGGGTGGTCCGAACTAAGTTGGCGTATGCAGATGTTGCGGGATGATCCCGTTTGCGCGACGGAAGAATACGATGCGTTGCTTGACGAGACCGATCCGGGAATGACCGTTCACGCCACGTTCGATCCCGAAACACCGTTTAATGTGCCTTCGTGCCGTCCACCGCTGGCGATTTTGCGTGAACAGGGCGTGAACGGGCATATCGAAATGGCGGCTGCATTTGATCGCGCCGGATTCGATTGCATTGATATCCACATGACGGAACTGCTTGACGGGACGCGTGACTTGTCCGAATTCGTGATGCTGGTGGCCTGTGGCGGTTTTTCGTATGGTGACGTGCTTGGGGCGGGCACCGGCTGGGCTCGGACCGTGCTTTACAACGAACGCTTGAAAAACATGTTCAGCGAATTTTTCGCGTCGCCCAACACCATGACGCTGGGGGTTTGCAATGGTTGCCAGATGCTGTCCCAATTGCGTGACATCATTCCCGGTGCCGCAAACTGGCCGCGGTTTGTCGCGAATCGTAGCGAACGGTTCGAGGGTCGCTTTGTTACCGTCGAAATCATGCCGTCGCCCTCCTTGCTGTTGCGGGACATGACCGGTTCCCGTCTGGGGGTGTCGATCGCGCATGGCGAGGGTTGTGCGGCGTTCGAAGCTCATGACCTCGCAAAGGCCAGGGCCAAAAACCTGGTGGTCGTTCGGTATGTTGACCATCGAGGGGCGCCGACCCAGGTGTATCCGTTGAATCCCAACGGATCGCCGGATGGGATTGCCGGCATGACCAGCGCGGACGGGCGGGCTACCATTATGATGCCGCATCCCGAACGCGGATTCCGCGCCATTCAATATTCCTGGCGCCCGACCGACATGACCGGCGAAGCCGGCTGGTGGTTGCGTATGTTTCAGAACGCGCGCAAGGTTATCGGCTAGACTCGCAATCGTCGTTTTTTCTTATTTGTATTGAGCACGCTGGGCCTGGCCTTTGCGTGCACTACGGACGGCAAGATCAAGGATGTGAATCGGGCGCCGCGACCATTCCGGCGTAATCACCAGCGCTGTTTTTTTGGTAAGATGATCGGCGATGTTCTGATAAAATTTCCAGCCTTCGGATGGCGGGTTGCGGCCTTCGCGGGTGAGCGTGGTTTCGCCGTCGTGGGTGATGCATTTCCATGTCGAGCCATCCATGACGTAGGTTCCCTTGGTTCCGGTGATCTCAAGATTGCCCGGTTTAGGGTTGGAGTCCAGTTGGGTGATGCACAGCGATGACCATCGGCCATCGCCATAACGAATCACGGCGTATGCCTCGTCTTCGTTGGTGTCCTTTTTCCAGGCGGTTTTGGAGGACCAGAATCCTGTTTTGGCGTAGCCGCTGACTTCGGCAATCTCGGCACGCATCAATTGAAGGGTATACTCAAGCAAATGGACACCCCAATCATAAAGAATACCGCCGGATATCTTGCGGTTGGATCGCCACCAGTCGCGCGGCAATCCCCAGGCACCCATGTGCGCCTCGATCCGGACGATCTCGCCGATCGTTTTTTTGTTGATCAATTGGTTGACGGCTTCCATAATGCAGCCATCCCAGTGACGGTTGTGGTAGGTTGAAAGCACAACCCGGTTTTTACGCGCGGCAGCGATCATTTTGTCGCACTCCGCGGTGGTGATCGCCAGCGGCTTTTCGCATACCACGTGACGGCCGGCATTCAAACATTGCAAAGCCAGTTTGGCGTGGGTATTGTGCGGGGTAATGATCGCCAGCAGCTCGACATCCGATCGCTTAAGCATGGTTGTGACGCTGCTGTAGGTCGCGATTCCCGGAAAATCTTGCTGGGCAATTTTAAGGCGCTCCGGATCGATCTCAGCAATCGCGACCGGCGTCATGCCCGCCTTGTTCATCTCGTTCAGATGGGCGCGTCCCATGCCGAACGCGCTGCCATAGCCGATGACGCCGACCTTGATATCGCTTGCGGATTTGTATTTTTTCATGGATGATCCTTTCTTAGTGAGTTTAATTCTTAATTGACAAGACTTTGAATGGGGGCCGGGATATGGCCTCCATGTTGCGCAAACGCTTCACTTCCGGTTGGTGCGGTAATCGGCAAAACGGTGCCGGCACCGAACAACCCGCCGAAATCGATATGATCACCCGGCTTGGCGCCGGGTACCGGAATGATTCTCACCGCCGTGGTTTTGCGATTGCTGACTCCGATGGCGGCTTCATCCAAAATAATTCCGGCGAGCGTGGCAGTCGGTGTGTCGCCGGCGATCAATATCATGTCCAATCCAACCGAGCAGACCGCGGTCATGGCTTCGAGTTTCTCCAACGTTAACCAGCCTTCGGCCGCGGATTGAGCCAGCGCGCGATCTTCCATCACGGGAATGAAGGCCCCGGATAGTCCGCCGACGGCGGCCGAAGCAAAGGCGCCGCCTTTCTTGACCGCATCGTTCAACAGCGCGACGGCGGCCGTCGTACCCGGCGCGCCGATGCGGGAAATACCCATGGCTTGGTAAATTTCGCCGACACTGTCGCCAACCCGGGGCGTTGGCGCCAACGAGAGGTCTAGAACCCCGAAGGGTGTATTCAATCGTTCCGCGACTTCGCGACCGATCAGTTCGCCGGTACGGGTTACCCGGAAGGCAGTGTGCTTTATTTCCTCGGCAATCTGATCAAGCGTGCAGTGGGGTCGGTCGGTAACCAGCCGCTCGACCGCCCTTTTGACTACGCCGGGACCGCTGACTCCCACATTGATGACACATTCCGGTTCCCCCGCACCAAGATAGGCCCCCGCCATGAAAGGATTGTCTTCGGCGCTGTTTGCGAAAACGACCAGTTTGGCGGCGCCGAATCCATGCCGGTCGCTGGTTGCCGCGGCCGTGTTCTTGATCGCGCCGGCCACCCGTAAAACGGCGTCCGCATTGATGCCGGCGCGGGTGGTCGCGATGTTGACGGAGGCACACAACCGTTCGGTGCTGCCAAGCGCTTCCGGCAACGAATCGATCAGAAACTGTTCCCCTGGCGTCATACCCTTGTGAACCAGTGCGGTATAACCACCGATCAGATCCACCTGTACCGCGGCGGCGGCGGCATCCAATGCCTTGGCCAGACGCGTTGCGGCATGCTGGTCGTGGCCTTCAAGTAAACGCGAAGCAGGCGAAACAGCCAGCCGCTTGTTGATAATCGGAATCCCGTAACGGGCCGATATTTCGTCGCAGGTCGCCACAAGATTGGCGGCTTTTCGGGTGATTTTGTCGTGCACTGCGGATGCGACGGATGTCATGCTGCGTCCGGCACAATCCGATAAGTCGATGCCCATCGTCACGGTGCGTACGTCCAGATTCTCGTCCTGAAGCATCCGGACTGTTTCCAGAACATTATCGGTTCTATACATGCTTGAGTTTCCGATCGGGTTTGGCCCGGTCCCTGGTTTGCAAGTCCAACATTAAACCAATCGATTCGAGCTCGTTGGTTGCCCGGAAAATGTTTTCGTGACGGCAATGAACTCGCAAATCGCGCGGCTCTAGTAATATCCGCAAATCTTCCTGGATGCGGCGGATGTCGAGTCGGGACGGGACCGTGATTTCACCGATATGAGTTACCATGGCTCCGTCAATCCGAAAATACCAGTCCTCGATGTTGATTGCTTGTTCCGCAAGGTATTCGGTTAACTGCTTGAGAATGCCAGGCGCTTCGCGCCCCATCAGCGTGAGGATATATCGTTCACTGTCGCTCGATGCTTCACAATGGTCGTGGAATTCGCGGACCATGACCGAAATCGAGTGCTCGGGAAAATTCTCCACGATCGTCATTTGAACGCTTTGTGCCGTTACCGAAGATTTGAATTCGGCGACTAGAATGACGGTGAAATATGCTTGGACCACCGTTTGGCTGATGCCTTGAATGTCTCCGCCAAGATCGGTGATTGCCGTGGTTATCCCGCGCATCAGACCTGTCCGGTCCGGTGTCAGGACCGAAACGACATAGCGTGCAACCTGATCTTTCATGATGCCGGTTGCGGACGGCTGAAATAATTGCATAACGGACATGTCCAGTCGGAATCCTCCGGCCGTTGCGGATGATCTTCCGCGGAGAGTCCGCTGCCTTCGGAAAACGCGTGAAAAATTTCGCAATGCTTCAAAAAGGCCGCGCGCGTGTTGGCGGCATAGGCAAATTTGAAACGGTTGCAGTCCGGGCGATAGTTTACCCAACTCTTGAGCGTCGCATTAATGTCTTCGTCCGCGCGTCCGATGTAACGCACGTAGAAAACCTTGTTCTCGACGTATCCCAGGGCAAAATTACCCGGCACTTTGCGCGTGACGACTTCATCGATCTTCAATGGCGATAAGGTGAACGAACCGAGCATTTCCAATGATGGCATGATGGACCTCCTTTCAACCTGCGCATTATGGCATGTTATCTTGAATTGTCAAATCCTGAGCAAAACTTGTCAAGCGCTGGATAGTCATGTATAGTGGCAATGTTTTTGGCAACGTAATGTTCCGGGAAGTGCCGGTGTGGCAATCGAAAGGAAAACTGACAATGCGGGGACCCAAAATTACAGTGATAGGCGCCGGAAGCTACTTTTTCGGCAAACAGATCATCCACAAGATGGCGTCGAGCGAGGTGATGCGCGAGGGCACGCTTGCGCTGGTCGATACCGATAAGACGAGATTGAATACCATGCTGCGGTTGGCTCGCCGCGTTTTTAAAACAACCGGTTGCGGAGTCAAGGTCGTCGGGAATACCGATCGGCGTAAAGTTATAGGCGGGTCGGACTTCATCGTGTTGACGTTTTCCGATCGTAACGCCCATTTTCGCGGTGTCGATACCGAAATCGCGGCCCGTCACGGTATCCGTATGTGTAGTTCCGATACCATCGGTCCCGGCGGTGTTTTCCGTGCGCTACGCGAAGTTCCGCATGCGGTGGCGATGGCGCGCGATGCAGCTCGTCTGGCGCCCAACGCCTGGGTGATCAATTTCGTCAACCCGACTACCGTGCTCGGGATGGCCTTGCGCCGTTATGTTCCCGAGATTTCGAGTTTTGCGCTTTGCGATGGCCATCACGAACCGTATAACCGTTTGGGTTGGTGTAAGAATGTCGGGATTCTGCCGCAGGATGCCGAAAGCATCCCGCCGGATGTTTTACGGCGGCTCGATTTGGCGATAGGCGGCGTGAACCATTTCACCGTTCTTTTCCGTTTCGTTTATGATGGCAAGGATATGATGCCGAGGGTACGTCGCTTCGTCAGTCGTAAAGCTGCCTCCGAAAATCAAGATCCGGGAGAACATTCCAAATCGCGTTACAACGCAACGTATGCTTTGAAACTGTTCGATCTTTTTGGTGTTTACCTGGATAACATGGGGCATACCAAGGAATATGTTCCCTATTTTCAAGGGTATGGCGTCAAACCATGCGATCCCGAACCGTTACGCCTCTTCGATGCGCCCGCTCGCGCGGCCTTGATGACCAATGCCTGGCAACAAACACGCCGCTACGCCGCCGGTCGCCTCAGTGTCAAACAATTCATGCGGGACGTCCATAACGATCATGCCTCCGATATCATCGAGAATATGTGGGGTGGGTTGGGTAAACCATTCTATATAAATACCGCTAATCACGGCGCTATCGCCAATTTGGCGCACGATGCCTTCCTGGAATTACGATGCGACATCGATATGCGCGGACCGCGTCCCCAACCGCTGGGTGATCTGCAGTGCGGCATTCTCGGTTTGCAGGCCCAGTTGCTTGATTCCCATGAATTGACTGCGGAAGCCGCCATGACCGGCGACCGTGCCGTGTTGCGCAGGGCTTTGCTTACCGATCCGATCTGTAACAATATCGGTGATGCCGATGCATGTATCCGCGATCTGCTGGCGGCCGAACGTGATGTGCTGCCGGCGTACTGGTATCGACGACGCTGAATGGAGGGGTAGTTTCTGGACAGGCGCTAAACCCGGCACGGTTTGGGTAGTTCCCGACTTCCGGCACGGGATGGAGAATGAGTCGCCATGCCTCAGCGGGTCTTAATTGTCAACCATACAGGGATCATGGGTGGCGCCGAAGTCGGGCTGGCGGAATGGATCCGTTTTTTGGACCGCGATCGTGTATATCCTCTGGTTGCCGCACCAATGCAGGGACCCTTGAACGATCGATTACGGGCTGCCGGCGATCGGGTACTGGCGCAGCCGATGATCCGGGTGCAACGAACGTGGAATCCGTGCCGCATGACCGTAATGGCGGTTCAGGGATGGCGTCAGATTTCCATGTTGAGCCGTTTAGCCGGCCAGGAACGAGTCCGTGTCCTACATGCTAACAGTAATCATGCCCATCTGATCACGGCGCCGGCGGCGCGCCGGATGGGCATGCCCTGTATCTGGCATGTGCGCGACCTGACGCCGTTGGGCTGGATCGGGCGCCGCTTATACAGGCGGGCAAGCCTAATTGTTGCCGTTTCAAAATCGGTGGAGCGCCACGTACAGCAGTATCGGACCGGTCATGACCGCGTTCGCGTGATTACCAACGGGATTGATGTAACCCGCTTTAACGGAGACAATCCTGACCGCGCGGCTGCGCGCCGGTCGCTTTTCCCGCGGATTGATGACACAATGGTTTTGATCGGAATGGTGGGCAACCTGGTTCCCTGGAAACGGCATGATCTTTTTTTGGATATCGCCGCAAACATGCTTCGTGAAAACGCCGATCAACTGCGGTTCGTGATCGTCGGTGACGATCGCTTTGGCGACCATCCGGAATACGAACGATCCCTTATTTGCCGGATTACCAAATCCCCGCTCAACGGCCGGGTTCTGCTGGCGGGATATCGTGAAGATATTCCCCGCGTTATGCAGGCCCTCGATATCCTGGTGCATCCGGCGGAACGCGAACCGTTCGGGCGGGTGATGGTCGAAGCGATGGCCGCCGACCGGCCGGTGGTGGCGGTGAACGCCGGCGGCGCATCCGAAATTGTTGTCGATCGTGTAACGGGCTATTTAACGGCGCCAAACGATGTTGGCGCGATGACCAATGCCGTCCGGTCGCTGGCGCGCAATCCCGCTTTGCGACGACAATTGGGAGAGGCCGGCCGGCAGCGGGCCTTGCGTGAATTTGATGTGCGTCGCGTCGGTCGGTTGATGACCGAAATGTACGAGGAACTGGCGAATGAATACGCGTCCGATCGTCATTAATGCGGTCCTGCTGGGGCACGGCCGGGAATCGGGAGTGGAACGGTGTATCCGCGGTCTACTGGAAGCGCTCGCCCGTTATGGCCGGTTGCCATACCGGGTTTACTGTGCTCCCGGCAGCGATCTCGCGCATCTGGTAAGCGATAGGTTTAGTGTCGAAACTGTTGGTTTTCCAGTTCGCTCGCGGGGGTTACGTATTCTCTGGGAGCAAACCGTGCTGCCGTTGGTCTTACGGCGAGAAGCATCGGCTTTGTTGCATGCGCCCGGATATGTTGCGCCGCTGGCCGCGCCACCGCCGGTTGTCTTGACGGTTTACGATCTCGTGGCGTTACGTTTTCCCCAATGGGCAGCACGGGCAAATGCATGCCATTATCGTTGTCTGATGCCCGCTGCCATCCGGCGTGCGCGTGCCATCGTAACCCCCTCGACAACCGTACGCGACGATGTCATCCAACGATTCCGGTTGCCACAATCCAAAGTTCATGTCATTGCGCCGGCCGTCGCACCACTCTTTTTCGAAACGCCCTCGGTTGACCAAACCGAATCCGTCCGGCGACATTACCGGTTGCCGCCGCAATTTCTGCTCTATGTCGGCAATATCGAGCCCAAAAAAAATACGGAAGGTTTATTAAACGCCTATGCACGTTTGTGCCGGATCGATCGCGAAACCCCGCCACTCGTGATGGTTGGCGAACTGGCCTGGAAATCGCAAAGTTTTGTTCGCCGTCGGCGTCAACTCGGATTGAATGCGCGGGTACTCTGCCTCGGTCCGCTGCCGGACAGGGATTTGCACTTGATTTACGGGTTGGCAACCTTGTTGCTCATGCCGTCCTGGTACGAAGGATTCGGGTTGCCGTCGCTTGAAGCGATGGCTTGCGGAACGGCGGTGATCGTTTCAACCGGTGGCGCGCTACCGGAAACGGTTGGAGATGCGGCTGCCTGTCTTGACCCCGGCAATGAGGCGGTATGGAGTCAAACCATCCATAAACTGCTTAAAGACGCCGGTCTCCGCGCCCGGATGACCAAACAAGGACGTAACCATGCCCGACAGTATACGGCCACCGCGGTCGCCGAGCAACACGAAACCCTCTATCGCGCTATCGCCATATGATGCTTTGCCGGTGCGCATTCCCTCATTGACACTTGCGCGACTCGAGGGTATCATGACGCCATTGTAATCGAAGGTTACCCTTGATCGTTGAGGAGCGCAATTTCCAAAAACTCGACGATTTGAGACGCGTTACGAGAAGAGGATACGACCATTAAAGTTCATGCCGTACATGCCGAACCTCCGCCAGGATTCAAGTTGTTGTGCTGGGAAGGAGCGGGCCTTTTCGCGCCTGAACGATGGGAGATCGGACGGCATTCCGGTGATGCCGCTAAAGGTTTTTTCCGGATCGACAACGACCATCGGTTCGTGCTCCAATTGCGCTGGTGGACGGCAACGAAACCGGTGCCGATAGCGCGCCTGGTCGAGCAGCATGCACGTGAGGTTGCCGGTCGTAGGGATGCGCAGTTGCCCCGTTTCCAGAAAACCAATGATTTCCGGTTGCCGCAAGGGTCGCACGATCGCGCGTCCGCTTTTATTTCGAAGCCGTCCGGCGATGCACCCGCTGATTCTTCCGAACTGCTAGTTATCTGGCAGCGTAGCTCGGTGGCGCGCGTAATGATGATCCGGTTTATGATCGAACACGGTCAACCGGATCCGATCTGCCTGAAGTCCATGTTGTCGGGACTACGATTGCAAGGACCGCAGGAAACGCGGGATTGGGCGTTTCACGATCTGGCGTTTCAAACACCGCCGGACTGGCATCTGCAATTGGCGCATTTGTATGCCGGTGTCGCCTATCTCGAATTTAAACATCGACGCGACCGGTTTGCGATCCGGCGTTTCAGTGTGGCCGATGCAGTCATGGGCACGACTACGCCCGCAATCGAGGATTTGACGCGCTGGTGCCGTGTGGTGTATGCCAAGGAATTTTTCGATATGCGATACCGCATCGAATTGATGACGGATCCGGCCGGCCGTCCGGGACTGCGGCTCAGCGGTTCGCGCCGCTGGCTGGCACCGATCGAGATGCGCTGGCTGCTTCCGCGGCATCGCCGTCTGCCGCGCCGGATCGACATTATCTGGGATGCGGCGGCCAACAAGATCTATAACCTTGAGATTCGGCGTCCCTCGCTCGCGATGGAACCGATCCTGGGTACCGTCCAAAAAAGTCTGCGACTGAATCTAGCGGATGTGACCGCCAAAGTTTGCCAGGACGAACCGCCGAATGGCACGGTGCCGCCTCGCGCACGATCCCTTAATGCGCGCGTACGGAGGCGCAAGGAAGTTTATAGTGAAATCAACAATCAGGGTCGCACTGTCCTGACCTACACGTTCCCAAGACCTCGCCGTTTGCGGGGACTACGTCTGTTGGCCGGCCTGGATTCCGGTCCGCAAAAGATCAAGCGCAAACTGGAACTGGATCTGATCGGTAGTTTGGTCTGGGAACGCTGTGACCGGTCGCCGAAGGTAAGGCAACTGATCGCGGATGTCCGGCAGCGATTCCTGATCAGCTACCGGGAAGCGGAACTTTCGGTTACGGAATTCATCCGTGCCATGGGTTCACGGGGACTGTTGTCCGTCCATATCGACGCCCCATCCTGAAATCCGCGGAGCTTGCGAACGTACAACGCATCGCGATAAGGCGGCGGAAAAAAAACGTCAGCCAATGTTTCCGACTTTAATCCGCAGTTCGGAGGCGTTGGCAATGCGTTCAATCTTCCCATCAGCGACCCAAACGACGCGATCGGAAACCGCCAACATGGCGTGATCGTGGGTTGCGGTAATAACGGTCACTCCGAATTTGCGACTCAATTCGCGCAGCAGAACGATGATTTGCTCACCGGTATGCAAGTCCAGGTTGGCGGTCGGTTCGTCGGCCAGCAGAATGGTTGGTCGGTTGACGATGGCGCGGGCGATAGCAACCCGTTGTTGCTGGCCGCCGGACAACTCGTCCGGCCGATGAGAACAGCGGTCGGAAAGTCCCACTTCTTCCAGCGCTTCAAAGGCACGCTGGCCGGCTTCAGCAGGTGTGGCGCCGGCCAATGCTGCCGGCAAGGCCACGTTTTTGTGAGCCGTCAACGAGGAAATCAAATTGTAGGATTGAAAAATATAGCCCATATGCCGACTACGGAAATAGGCTGTCTGACGGTCCGTGATCTGATTGAGAAAAATGCTGCCGATTTCAACCGTCCCGCTTGAGGGTAAATCCAGTGCGCCGATCATGTTAAAGAGCGTTGACTTGCCGGAACCAGAGGGGCCCATAACCGAAAGGTATTCTCCTTCGGTCACGTCTAGGTTGATACCGTCCAGCGCATGAACTTCGCCCCGCCCCGTTTTAAACGTTTTACAAACGTCACGCACTTCGATAATGGTGTTGTCGTGTTCCATCTCAATACCCCAACTGGAAAATGGACTGGCTAAGAAAGGTAATGCCGACGCACAGCATGGCGATCAAGCCCATGCCGCAACCGAATCCCGCAGAAATCACCGGAATCATTTTCCGCCACTGCGGTCCGAACTTCTTTTGAAAATGGAACCGCCCGATCAGGGCGCCGAAAAACATCAGGAACATGCTATGCGGCATCGTCTGGTTCAGTCCCCGCACGAACCCGTAGGCCAGCAGGATGGGTGCTCCGAACACAGCCAGGATAATATACGTCAAAAGACCCGCGACGCTGCCGGCCCCGATATAAAGCAGGTTTAGCGCCTTGTAAAAGGGCGAGAATTCATCCATCGTCGCTCCCCAGGTAATCGTTTGATTTAAGGCCTGGAACTCCCACATGCGTTGAGCGAACGGATAGGCCGCCGAGGGGATCGGCGCCAGCGACCAGATGAAATTGGCAAACACAATCGAGCACACCAGAATAAATGGCACCAGAAAGAAATCGGCTTTCCAAACCGACCAGAAACGGGTTCCAGTGAGTTCGGCCTGACGGTAAAAAACCGTATCGCTACCGTAGTTACTAAGCGGAATCGGCAGAAACCAGATTTTAAGTCCTTCGTATCCGGACAGGATAAAACCCGCCTCCCTGACCAACGGCAGGTTGACAGCCTGGCCGCACATACCCTCCAAACGGGCGGTTACATAACTCATCACCGGTGTGTAAACCAATCCGTAAAAACAAAGAACGATCATCACGCCGCGATGCCAGTCGATCAACCAACCACTTAACAAAATGTACAAGCTCACATAACCGAAATAAAAGGAGAGAATCCCCCAGTTCGGAATGTCACCCCGTCCGGGCGGCGCGCCCAACAGTTCATCCTGCACCGTTTGACCAGCCTTACTGCGTTTCACCGAAGACCAGACGGAGTAGAACCCGATCAGCGCCACTGCCAGCGACAGACCGACACTGAAGGAAAAATAAAAGTCGATCGTATTTTTGTACAACGTGACAATCGTTCCGTCGCCCGGTCGCCATTCCGAGAGAATCCCGGCGCCATACAGAAACGGATTGACCACAATCGTGAAAACCACTCCCAGGAAACTGCCCAGAACAGCCCAGAATGGCATAACCATCCCGATGAAAAAGCTGCCCATATCGAAACTCATGCCGGTCGCGACTGCCGGCAGAAAGCCTTCGGTTTTGCCGGTCCAGTCCACGAACGGAATCGGCAGCGGCTGCATCGTCACATTAAAAATGGCGTTGGAAAGAACCGGGATCCCGAGATAAATAAATCCGAAAATCATGCCGATAGCGCCGCCGATCGAAAAATAGCGCCACCGCGGCGATTCCTCGTCGCCTTGTTCTTCCAGCGCCAGCATGCCCATGGCGCCGACCGGTGCCATGGGGAAGGGGAGCTTTTCGTAATCGCTGGTAAGCTTAAACAAACCGTATCCGAGAATTCGTCCGTCGACCCGTCCCAGAACACTGGTCAGGAAAACCAATCCCACGGCCGGCAGCCATTCCCGCATGAAGAACGAGCGTTGTCCCAACACTTCCGGATCGCTGGGCGCGAACCAGATAGGGAAATCGTTCTGCCATCCCTGAGCGTAGACCGCTTCGGACTGGACCACAAACTGATTCCACAGCAAACCGCTGAACGGCGTGGCCATGGCGGCGCTGCATAGATAAAAGAGGACAAATATCTCGGCGCGTTTCAAGGTTTTATGGGTGCGCCGTGCAACCTCCAGGAAAAGGATGGCCGTCACCCAGGTGGCGGCGTTGGTGGGACTCTGCCCCGCCACCAACCCCATATACATGGCTCCCGGCACCATCATGAGGGCGATAAATACTGCTGCGGCAAAGGATGTCCAGGTGAATCCGTCGTTAAATTCCGTCGGACGCTGGATCAGATCCCTAAACTCTTCAAGTTCCTTGTCTAATTTCATGTTTGGGAATCATCCTCCCGGATGCCGAACCGTTCAGCCGTCATGCGGTAATAATGGTCCGCGGCATCATCTGGAATCGTGCGCCACAGAATAAACTGGTTGCGCAATTCGTGAATAAAAACACGGCTACTGCGTCGCCAGATCGCCGGGCTGCCGCTGCGTCGTTGCATGGCGACATGTACCTGATCGATACCCTCGATCCGGCTCGGCTGTGTCCAGAGACTAAAGGTTTGCGAAATTCCCTGATCAAACGGTTGCAGCCAGACATTGGCTTGCAGGGTAAAGCGTTCGTCCTTGTGCTGGACTTCGACGTCGTTGGCGGCGAAAAGGCCCACCGACTTTTCGCTATGCGACGCCAGATATTCTTCGAGAAAGCTGACCAGACCGACCATATCGTAATCAGAAACGGTGAACGGGAATTCCAGGCGCAACCAATCGCCTTCCGGTTCCGGCATACGCCACTGCCTTTGCGCGCCGGGATTGGCGGACCGCGATGCTCTGAAGGCCGGATACACTGTTGATGCCAAAACGGTCAGCATGACCATCAACAGGGTCAGCATCGCGTTCAACGAAGAATGGTTCATCGCCGGTGCGCCCACCCAGCCCTGTTGCGCCATCCATTCGACCAACTTTGAGAATACATGTGCAAACAGATATCCGCCCATGCCGCCTACCACGGCGTAGACAGCGGCTTCAGCGAAAAACAGCGTTGCCACATGCCGCGGTCCGAGACCAAGAGCCGAAAAGGTGAAAATTTCGCGTTGCCGGTCGCTGACCGAGCTGAGCATCGTGCCGAAGATAATCAAGCCGCCGAGCACCAGCGGCACCACAACACGGGCAAGTCCGCCCATCGATACTTCCGTCGCGTATAATGCCCGGAAATGGTCCCCGCCCGCAGCGAAACTAGCCCGCCGCGACAGTTGGATTGCCAAATCCGACGCAATTCGACGGGCTTGCGCTTCGGTTTGCGGCAAGAAAACCAAACTCCGAATCGGCATATTCAGGCGCGGGGCGCGCGGTTGCCATACCAGGGAAACCGTCTCGGGATCGAGCGGCGGATAATCTTCCAACTCCATTTCCTCGAGCCGTAACTCGATCGCCAGCGGATCGTTGGGATACTCCTGTTCAAGCTGGCGGTTAACCTCCTCCAGGTTCGGAGGGACGAAGGATGCGCCATCCAGCGTACGCAAAGCACCCAGGCGCACTGGATCAAACGTACCCCTTAACACATGGCGCTGCCCGGCCAATTCGATCACCGCTGCGCCGTTGGTCCGAACATGTTCCGGAAGACGACGGTAAATCTCCGGCGGCAGAAATACGCCGCCTTCCTCTGTGAATCCCTCGAGGTCGCCGTCCAGAATATCCCGCAGTTCGGGATACAATCTCAAGTCCTGTGGCGGCAGAGTTGCCTGCCCGCTGACCGTGAACACGGTATCGTCGGGGAAACGTCCGGCCATGCTTTCATGCTCGTCGGCAACGTTCCAAGTGCGGAAATAGCTATCCGCCTCGTCTTCATGCAGTTCCCGGAGCATCACAATGGCTTGTTCGTCAAAGGCGCTCCCAGGCACGGACCCGATTTCCACGAGCGGCATGCGGGGTCCCGGCCCGACATAGATCTGCCGGACACCGTCCTCGCTTTTAAACGAGCCGAAGAACAGGATCGTGAAGGTCAGCAACAAGATGGTGACAGCGGTTAAAACGCTGCGCAGCGGTCGGCGTCGCATGGTGGCGATTCCCAGGGCGACTGCTGCCCCGATCATACCCCGAGCCGTTCGAGTGCTTTGGTGACTTGCGGTAGCCAAACCATGCAGTTTTCGCATTTCGTATTCGAACTTTTGCCACATAATGGCGATCACGAAGCTGCTCATGATGATAATCACGAACGCCAGCAGTACCACGATGGGAAAACTTACGAACCGAAACGCCGGATGTACCAGGTAAAGGATGGTGAACACCACGCCGAACACCACAACGAACCCGCCGATTTGACGATAAATATTGGGTGTGCCGATGACGGCGCGCTCGAACGCGAAAGCGAATGGAATAGCCAGCAGGAGCAAAATAACGATGGCTGTTACCAGATCGTTGGTAACGTCGCGTACCGGTTCGTAGACGCGCGCCGAATAGCCGCGCGAGGCCAGCGTCCGCGACCAGCGCTGGGCCGGCGAAACCGTCTCCGCCGTCGCCTGGTCAAGAAAACGTTCCGCTTGCGCATGCAAGCGTTCCAGCGAATGCTGCATGACGTTACGCCGCCGCAGGCTGTCTAGCCGGCTCTCGTTCAAAATCCAGGTGTCACGGGCCGACCGGAGCTGGGCATCCACGAATCCCGGTTCCGGCTCATAACCGTCACCGACCGGTTCGACTTCCGAGTTGTTTAGCAGCAATTGCGCCCCGTGCAACACCTTGTAGCGGCGTACACGTCCGGCATACACCGCCAGCATGTCGCCGCCCAAGGTTAAATTCATCTCTTTGGGCGCGCTCTCCGTTATCCCGTCGATGAAACGCACCGCCGCTTCACTGGCCAGGCCCATCGGTGTACGGATTCCAGCGAGCATGACCCGCACATCGGCTTCGCTGATCAGGATTTGGTTGCGGCGATCGGCGAAATACCAGCCGGCCAATTCCCAACTTCCGGCGACGCCGAGACCCCCGCCCGGCGAGCGTAAACTGATGCCCTTGATCCGGCCTTGATCATCATGAAGCGCGGCCTGAATCGCCATGCGTGCACCTCGATCCGTCAGCAACGGAAACGTTCCGGCGTGACTGCTGTACATCAGGTGTCCGCCCCAACCGTGCAGCGGCGGTCGTTGGCTTACTCGCCCGCGCTCCATCGCCAGTACGACGGCACCCGGGGCATTCTCGCCCGCCTTGAAACGTTCGTCGTAATGGCGCACGTACGATCCGTCATAGCTCGTTCCGTCCCACTCGGGAACATTGAACGTCAAGGTGGCCGTCAACCGCGGCGGAATCCGCGTTCGTCCCAATTCCGGCACTTGGGCCAACTGCCGGATAAAATCCAAAGCTTGCTCAAGCTGTGCGGCATAGGCCACCATATCGGCGCTGCTTTCAGCCGGCGGCGGCGGCACCGGCTGGACGGCACCCGGATTGGCCAGTTCCAAAATGAATGTGGTACGTCCACTGACTCTTGCCGCGGCCGGACTGGGAAAATCGGGCACGTACCCCATGGGGGCGGGGCTCGTCTTAGGCGTAGCCACCGAAGGGGTATACGTCTCCCGCATCCAGCGAATCACATGCGGGTTCGACAAGGAGGCATGTTGCACGTCTTCGGCCGGTCCCAAAACAGCCCAGTTTCGCGGTGCCGGCAGCAGATTAAAGACAATTATGTTAACCAGTCGATGCTCGTCTAAACGCTCGCCCAACGCCTGTTGATGTTCTAGAATTTCGCGTTCGCGGGATTGTTCCTTCAAACGATCCTGCCAGCTTTGCTGCACGTCTGAAATTAAAGTTTCAAAAAATGCGCGTTCCTCGGGATCGTCGTCCGCTCCGGGAACCCGTTCGGCGGTTAACAGGACGCGTACGGAAAACACGATGTCCCGGTCATGTTCGGCCTGCTCCAGTCGCTCCATTGCATCGTCACGCGTCAGCTCGCGCAGGCGTTCAGCACGGTCAAGCTCAAGCTGTAAGGCCGCCCTCTCGTCGTCTTCATCGGTTGATCTGCCCGGTACCAGCCGCCGCAGACTCATTTCCAGTCTTGCAATCCGTCGATCCAGCAGATTGATTTCCCGGCGTACGTCACTGAGCGCGGATACGCGTTGATTGTAAATCTGTTCGATGGTGTCGAGTACGGACTGACGAGCTTTTGACGCAGCGGGCTTTTCGCTGCGTCGCTCCATCAGGGCCACGGGATCTTCGATCGCCTCCAAGAGCCCCTTCAAAAACGAATGCTCCCGGTCGCGATCCCGGATCATGCGCAGGAACGAACCGGGAACGTCGCTTGGACGGTAGGCGTCCCGAGCGTAAAGGAACTGATACTGTCCGGCTTGTTGCTGCGCTTCGTTATCAAAAAAAACGGCCAGGACCGGACGTTCAAGCGGATTATGTTGCAGCCACGCGACCGTCTCGATCAAGCCCGCCACGTTGGCAGCTTCCTGCGGTAACTGTGTCGCAAACGGCAAGGTTCCAAAGGTATCGTAATGCGTCGCCAAAACCAACGTGTCGGCGGGTGATTCATCAACCGGTTGGGTTCCGGGAATGAAAACGTATAGATTACGTCCTTCGACGCGTTCGAATCCCATTCGGCTGAAAAGGGTGATTTCCGTCCCGTTCAGCAGACCTTGTTCAGCAGCGATTTCAGATTCGACGAAGAACCGGGGGATATCCAGATGGGCGAAATAAAACTTGATGTCTTCCTCATGGAACGCCTCAGACGGCGCAGCTTCCCGTTCGCCTACGAACATCACGGCCACGGCGCCGGCTTGGACGGCGCGGGTCCAGCGTTCAGCGCAGTTGTAATCGAAGATTGCGATATGGTCCCTGATTTCCTTGCCTTCGAAATGCTCCCAATGTCCGTCCGCCAGATATACCGTCGGCGCCGTCAACCCGTCGATCGGGGTCACAGGCAACGCCAAGCCGTTCGGTCGCAGCGGTTGCATGGGAAACCGTTGGCCCGCCTGCTTGAAGTAGCAATCCCCGTCCGCCATCTCCAGTTGCGGCATGGCAAACGGTTGCACGAGGATCTGGTCGTCGGTCACACCGGCCTCGCGCAATCGACGCAGGATCGTGTCGCCCGCCGCACGCCCTTCATCCGAACCCGCCAGACGATGCGGTGTTGCGAGCAGTTCCGACATGGTTTCCGTCAAGCGCGTGACATCCACTGTCGCGCCGTAAACACTGGCGCACAAGACAACAACAGCGCAGACCGTCATCCAAACTATCTTTTTTAGGCGTCGTTTCATGGTGTATGGCCGACCTCCACGGCAGCCAGTTCGATATTGAGATCTTCGCGACGCGAAATACGTTCCACCTGTCCGTCGCGGATCCAGACCACGCGATCGGAGACATCCAGCATGCGGTGATCATGGGTGGAACAGATCACGGTTGCGCCACTCTCCTTGTTAAGCCGAACCAGCAAATCGTTGATTTCCTGGCCGGTTTTAAGATCCAGATTGGCTGTTGGCTCATCGCAAAGCAGAATGGAGGGATCGTTGGCCAGCGCTCGCGCAATGGCCGTTCGCTGCTGTTGTCCACCGGACATTTCCAGCGGTCGATGATCCCAACGATCTTTGAGACCCACCATGTCCAATAATTGCATGCCGCGCTTCCGGGCTTGATCATCGATCAGACCGGCAAAAATCATGGGTGTCGTTACGTTTTCCAAGCAGGTTTGCACGGTAACCAAATTATAACTCTGAAAAATGTATCCGATTTTCTTGCAGCGAATATAGGCCAGTTCGTCGGCGTTAAGCTGGGCTACATCGACTTCATCGATAAAGACGGTGCCTGACGTCGGTGTGTCCAGCGCACCGATCGCATTGAAGAGCGTGGACTTTCCCGATCCTGACGGACCCATGATTGAAACGAATTCACGGCGCACCACTTCGAGGTCAATGCCGCGCAACGCTTTGGTAATCACGCCGTTGCGGTTGTAATCCCTGCAAACGCCTTGCGTCCGAATAATGATTTTTGAAAGTTTCCGACTCATATTCCTATTCCACCCTCATGGCGTCCACCGGCACCATGCGCGCGGCGGCAAAGGCCGGGTACAAGGCCGAAAGGGTAGCCAGCGCCAGGCCACTGGCGATGGCGATGAGTGCTCCCCATCCCAGATCCGACCACGGGAAAAACCGCCAAACCCAGTGCCCGTAAGCATAGGCCATCCGAGTGACGGCGATCACGCCACCCAAAAGCACACCCAGAAATCCGCCCACCAGACCCATCGCCGCAGCCTCGATCAGCGACAATCGTGCAATGAATCCGTTTAACGCACCCAGACATTTCATTGTGGCGATTTCACGAAAACGTTCGATTACGCTGATCAGCATGGCATTGGTAATGCCGGCAATACAAACCATAAACGAAACCACCAGCAACCAAAACATATTTGCGTCCAACCCGGTTCGCGTACCGTAATTGGCGATCAGCAACTCATCCATATCGAGAATACGCCGCGTTTGCAAGATCCGTCGAGCCGCATCCACCGCAATGCCGGCATCGATATCGGCAGCCTGGGCCAATTCGCGTTCCTCCATCCATAACGCCCGTTCATCGTGCTCGGCCAGCGCCACCAAAGCGCGACGCTGATCGAAAACCTCCCCAAACTCGTCGCGCCAGGCGGTAGCCAAGCGCGGTTCACGCAGGACACGCAGCAAATCACGTTCGCGCTGGCGATCGCCGGCGCGAACCATCAACGCCTCCAGTCGCTCCGACGGCACGGAAACCTGATGTGCGTCGAACAAATCGGCCGCGGTCTCCACATCGGTTGCAGCCAACCATTCGGCTAGGCCATCGGCCTCGATATGGGACGCAAACGCTTCGCGATTTTTATTAAAGTGATCGCTGGCCCGTCGCAAACTCTCCAAAAAATAGGATCTGCGGGGCAGGAAATCAACTAGGCCGTCGGGCAATCGCAGGGGAATCATGCGAGCTGTACGCACGAACTCGCGTCGTTCATCCGGATCTTGTAATTGCGCGAATAAAGTTTCGCGATCAAGGCCTTCCGTCAATATGCGTTGATGTCCCGGCGGCAATTCGTCAAACCAGGCATCGTATTGCAACAAACTGGCGCAATCATCCATAAAAAGCGGCAGACGCTCCTTGTCCACCCCCATCCACGCCGTAAGACTCTGCGGCAACCAGGATCCCGGCGGCAGCTCCGCCAGATTGCGGGCCAGTTCGCGGGGGGGCATTTCGGTGTCGAAAAAAACAGCCACCTGTCCCAGCTCGCGCTGTTCGCTGGCCAGCGCACCAACCCCTGTCTTGCAAGCGTCGGCAATCTGATGTTCAACCAAAACATTCGACAAAAAGGCCACCGCCAGCACCACAACGCCCAGTGTCAGCAACGAGCGAAACAGCCGGTACTGGATACCATCGACGGCGATGGCCACTTGCTTGAGCAACGGCAAATTATTCTGATCGCGTAAATCGAGTTTGGTAGTCATAGTGCTTGCTGAAAACCTGCTGCCCAGAAACCGCGGGCTTCACCGAGAGCGCAAGCGAAACATTTCGAAAAGCAGGTTAATGGTTAAACATATCTCTAAAAAACGTGATCCATTCAAATTCAAACATGTAATGATTATACCGGTAAAACACGATATTGGCCACAATCCAGACTGAGTAAATAAAGGCCAATCCCATGATCGTTCCAATAAAAAACGGCCGACTGCTTTCGAACAGGCGTCCACCGCCAATTTTAAGGATGGCCTTCTTGATCAGCCAGCCGATCATAAACGAGAACCATAACCGGGACATCAACCAACTTCCCAGCAACACCATGGGAAGAGGATGCAGCGGAAATTTCGGGTAGCGTAGCCGTGCGGCGCCCGTCGCCAGAACCAGCATGGCGCCGAAGACAAACATGGGTGGAAACCGTGGATTCGTGCTAACGGCGGACCAGCGTTCCAGCATCGGGACGGACTCGCTCACGTCCAGCGTCCGTGTGGTGTCGCCTTCGTGGAAGACGCTGCCGACGACTCTTGCAGCCGCGTTGACGGGCCCTAAGCTATCGAACGGGTAATCGTTGGCAGCTCCTTCGCTGCTATAGCCCATCCAGATGGCAATCGCGACGGCCAGCACCAAAATCACGCCCAGAAACGGCACCAAAATACCCGGAGTTTGTAAGCGCCGCGTCACGCGCGATTCAACATGTACGGCGTTAATGACCATGGGTGCCAGCAACATTAGCGTCGTCCGTTGCGGAATCACGAGCACGCCTAGAATGGCCAATAAAGCATAGCCTTCGGCTCCCAACACCCGTTCGCCAAATGCGGCCACCATGAACGGCAAAGGCAGAAGAACCCCCAGCGGTATCCACGGAATCCCCATCTCCGCCACGAGGCGGCAGACGACCAGGAACATAATCAAGACAATCAGGGTCCAGAGAATCGCAAGATCAATTGCCACGCCATAGTGAACCAGTGTCGCGACAAACGCAACAACCGACAGTAAAAACACACGGCAGATGCGAATACTCTGCCGATCGATTTCGTTTTCCTCATTTTTGGATCGAAATCTTCGCCATCCCAAGGCCCGTTTCAACAATGCCAGATAATAATTCCGGCCGCCATAGAGAATCATGCCAGCCATCGCCCAGGTTGCCCCCATCGACATCGGGCCGACATTGGGGCCGAAGCGGTCGCCGGTTTGAACATAAAAAATGTATGTGCCCAACACCATCAGCGGCCAGGTGAACCAAGCGGTGAAACTGATCTCCGACGGCAGCAAAACCGCTACGGAAATAACAGCAAAAAACGCCCACCCTCGCAACAACGAATATCCCTCATGACTGTCCCGCAAAAAGGAAAACTGGTTTGCCAGCTCATAAAATTGAAAGCGGGTTGGAATCGCGATCATATTCGGGAAATGGGCATGCAAACCGTTGACCGTGAACACCACCACCATGACAATGAACCCGATCCAGAAACGGCGATTGTAAAAAATATCCGGTAGCACACGGTTCTGGTTGTATTGCACCATGGCAACGCCGACCTCGGCTAACGGGAACGGTGTAAGCTCCCGTTCGGCCCATTGACGGTACAACAAATAGCCAAAGCTGATACACAACGTTAAAAACGTCAAAAATAACGGCAGCCAAAAAAGCGTGGGACGGGTCCAGGCTTGCCAGGAAATATCGCCAATCTGTGCCATGCCCCCCAGGGTTTCGGCAATCCCGTCGTCAAAACTCCGGGACTCAACGCCGTCCAGCAGGGCATGCGCAGGCAGCAACTCGAAAATATTTGTTCGCGCCAGCATTGTCAGGTTGCTGTGACGCGCCTCCAGCAAGGAAGGCAGATGCCCCACCGTCATTACCCATGGCGATGCCAGAAAACGCGATAACGGTGTGGCGATCAGGGCCAACGTTAACGCCACCGCCAATTCGCCGTCGCGCAAGGACCACGTTGGAAGGAACCTTCTGAGCAGGGTATTGAAAATGCCGATGAACACAAACAAGCTTGCCAGCGCAAGCGGCGCTACGTAATGGTGCTGGGAAAGTTCACGGGGTGCCATGATCCCATCATGATAATTGGCAATCAAAATCCCTGCCACACCGATCACCAATGCCAACAACAAAGAGCGTACCGTTACCGATCTCACGGACGCGGGATCGGTTGATTGAGTTGGATTACCTCGATTCAACATAACGGGCCCAGTTGTACCACAAGCTTCTGATTTAATCAAGAGATTTCCTCACGATCCTTAAAATCACCAGTCTGATCAACAAGCTATCCACGCCAGCCACGGCATCCGCCGTTACTTGCGACGTTCCTCATGCAGCATTACCGCACCCTCGCGCAACGCCTCGGCGCTCAACCTAACCTCGCCGATCCCGGGCAGCGACACAATACACGGTACATTCGCGCGCACGGCGTACACGCCGGGTTCCACGCGTGCCACATGCACGAAGGTGGGCACCTCGAAGATGTCGTCGGGCCCGAAATGGTAGGCGTACAACTTGCGATTGCCATGATCGTCCGCCGTGAACAGCGCATCCGCGACCGGCTCGTTGCCTTCGAGAAGCCACGAGAATGTGGTGCCCGGATAGGATGCCAGCCAGCGTTTCGAACCGTCTTCGTTGACGATCTCGCGCCTGACGAACTGCCAGCCGCCGGCCTGGTATTCGGGGTTTTCGGGCATACGGAAATAAAACAGATTGTTTTCGGGGTCAACGCGGGTAACTTCCATTTCAAGCAATACGTCGCCGGCCGTCACGCCCGTTGCGCGTGTGTCCCGTTCGTCCGTCAACAGCCTGAGCGTGCGCCGTCCATCACCGTCGGCATCGGGTACATCGTCCCATTCCACTGTGTCGGGATATGACAATTCGGTTCCCGGCCAGCCCAGATACATCCAGCGTTCACGCGGTTCGAGGGTCGCCTTCCAATAGCGGTCATGATCCTCGTTGGTGACCGTGGTCCCGTCGGCGTGCCGGGTATCGGATCCGTAAACCATGGGCTCCAATTCGGTGGCCACCAGTCGGTTTTCGGCATCGACGAATTCGATGTTGGATTGATAATAGCGCGGGGTTCTCAATACGCGGGCGTTTGTCCCGGAGACCCGATCGAGTTCGAAAGCGCTCCAATGGCGTTCGTTGCCGATCCGCGCCAGGGCGCCGTCAAGCAGACCCTCGGGCATCGGGTCGGAAAGTGTCAGGCCATGATTACGCCAGTCCGCCGCAGTAATGCGGGCGGTGTGAACGCCGCGTTCGGCGCTGACCCGGATATCGTCGCGTTCGATTTCGGTCCCGCCGACCAAGTGCAGCAGACGCAGTCCCTGGGCATCCTCGCTGAGCAAGGCGTATTCGCCGTTGACGCGCAGTCCACCTTCAACCTGATGGATGATTTCCGGTCGCCGCGAAGCGAACAGCAGGTCGCGCCGGTCATTGTCCATCTCAACTTCCAGGGCGACACCGCGCCGGGCGTCGTCCGGGTCCGCGGGTTCGACCTTCAATTCACGCTGCGCACCCATAAACGGTTGACCGGACCAGGCTTCGTAGAGCGCCGGATATACGGAAACACGGCCTTCGTCCGCCTGGCGTCCCTGCACGTGCAGGTAGGGCATGGCCACCGGATAGGCATCGGATTGCGCGCTACCGACCATGACATGATCGTTCTCACGTCCGAACAGGTGCAACGTCAGGCCGACCGGTTGATCGGGTTTGAAAAAATCGCGCTGATAATGGCGCCGCATGTCTTCGTCCAGTTCCCAGGTGGCCCTCAGGTAATCGCCGGCCCGCCCTTCCTGGCGTGAAGCCTCAGGGCGAGCGGCCATGTAGGCCATCGCGGTATCGCTGCTGGCCGGTTCCAGGGATACGTTGGTGTCCAGTCGGTTCTCGTCGGCGGTCGGCGCCCCGTGAAAACAATAGGTATGCACCCGGCCGCCGGCCACCCGGAACACATCGAAAAGATAGACATCGGCGTGTTCAGGGCCGGTATCGCCGTCGATCATGGCCGTGGCGCGATGATATAGCGACACCTCGGGATGCGAGGTGGCGCGCGCCGCCGCTGCCGCGTAATGGGATCCCGGCAAAGCGGCCAGCGCCGTCGGCCAGCCGGTGGCGGAGACGGTGGAACCGGGAAACGAATTCTCGAAATTGCGTTCATCGATTTCGACCAGGTTATGCATGCGATTGATGCGCATGTTCGGCGTGGCGCGCAGGTTGCCTTCGTGTCGTCCGCCGAGATCGGGCGCCAGACGGGTACCATGCGCGAACATTTCGAGGTTCAATGTGTCCTGGTGCGCGTGTCCGCGGCCGATCCCGGTCCGGATGGCGACAGCGCGTTTAACCAACGGGTTCGTGTCCGTTTGCCCGGATTCGAGCACGATGGCGCCGAACCCTTCCACGTAACGCGACGGGAAGGAGGGGATGTCGGGCAACCGGGGGCGGCGCAAATCCATGCTGTCTCCGATGATGAACGGGAATCCGCCGGCGGCATGCAGTTTCTGTTTGGTGAGCTCGGCCTCGGGCATGTGCGGATACAACTCGGGGTTATTCATATCGAAGCGCCGATCGCCGCCCGCGGCGACGTAACGGCCCAAAATCCCGGCAATCTCGCTCAGCGCAGGGCCCACGTAACCGGTGGCGCCGACATAATGAACGCCGCCACGATTGAACGAGGTGAACACTTGATCGTCCAGCCCGCCGGCATCAGCCATATTGTAATGAACGCGTTTGAACAACCCGTTTTCGAGCATTGCATGGCTGACTTGGTTAACGCCCTGGACCAGAGGGATGAAGGCCGACACCGGATCGCTACGCATTACCCGGCGGTTCAGGCAATCCATGCCGTGTTGCAGGATATGGGTGTCAAGCAACTCGATTACATCGGCGGGCGTTTTAACCCAGGGTATGCGAGTGTTGACATAATCGGCCAGATCCTGGTTATCCTTGATGGCGTCGAACAACCGGTCATAGGCCGTGGCAAGTTCCTTCAGACGGCCGGGTTCATGTCCGCTATACACGGTCTTGCCGCCGCGTGATCCCCAGATCAGGGTGTTTTCCCGGTTAAAATTCGCGTGCCCGCTGACTTCACTGTAGTAATGATCCAGCCCCGGATATTTTTCGGCGATCGCACACAACATGACGGCGCCATCCCAGGCTGCCTCGAGGTTGCCGGTACGTTCGTAGGCCAGGGCCACATCATTCACGCCGCCGCGTCCATGGGCGCCCATGATACCGCGCCAACCCCGGAACAAGGGGTCGGCGGTCATCAAATTCAGTGGCGGAGCCGAATCCCAGATTTGGTCGGCCCGTTCGCGTCGCTGCTCGATCGTGCGTTCGGGCGGCAACCGGTGTCGTCCCGGATCGTCGCGCAACGCCGCCAGTTCCTCGTCACTGGTTAACATACGTTGTGTCTTGGCGGCGACCCGTGCCGTTCCACCGAGGGTATCCCGGATTTCGAAACGCTGAAACAACAAGCTATGTTCGCTACGTTCGTTGAGCCCGATCTCAATCCGGCAAGGCCCCGGAACATGCAGCGGGAAATACAGGCTGCCAACCACCGCGTAATCTGTGCGAAAAGCAATCGGCATATACCATTCCTGGCTGTCGCCGGCGGCGGGGGTTATCTTCAAGCTCAAATACACCGGTTTTCGCGGCGTACGGATCGTCACCGTGCCGCCGGGCAAATCGAATTCCTGCTCGCGATCATCGCCCTCCAGTAGCACCATCTCGTCCTCGAGCGCGCGGGCAATGGCCCAGACCGCATACACGCTGCGCGGTAACTCGACGCTAAACCCCAGCGTCTCTCCGGGACGCAGCAAGACGGCATCCCCGCCTCGGCCACCATCGGCTTGCGCGTCAGCCCGCACATCGCGTGCCCCGGCACCGTCAGGAGCCGCAAGCTCTTGCACCAGAGGCCAGGGCTGCTGAGCCCGCACCTGCGTGTCCCACCATGCCCGCGCCGAAGATGTGACCGTTAAAAGAGTGACCAGTGCGAAAAAACATTTCTTATTCATAATTGGGGTCTTTCGTTACTAATTTGGATGCCGAGAAAACCTGACGCGTGATCGATTAATTGAGTGGTCTGCAAAATGCCTCGAGCTTATAATTATATCAAGAAAGGGTTGCAAGAACAAAACTGAAGTTTTGCCGTCACGCCGCTACGCAGCGCCGTGAATGGTGGTTGAATTTTTGATAGTCAAAGTTAATGCGCCCTAATCCGTGCCGTAACCGTAAATTGTAGCCTTGCGCGGATAGAAACGAATGCGTAATACATGCCCCGGATCGGCTTTGCCGTTGTGATGTCCCGTGCCCGGCAACACGGTTTCGCCGGGATTCCGACCGTCGCCTTCCCAACGGACGGTAAACCGGCCGGGAAGACCGGTAGGCTCAAGCCGGGAATGCATCATTTCGTAGCCGGGAAGCAAACGGTCGTAGCAATCGAACACTTCGGCCCGCAGGCAGCCGCCGGTTGCAATATCCGCAACTACCTTCAGCTCGGATCTGCCGTACACGGTCACCCAGGGCGTTGTCAATTCGCCGCTGATTTCCGCTTGCCAGCCGGCGTATTGTTGGCGTGGCAGCGAATATATCCCGAATCCGCGCTCGGCTTTGCCGGTACGCGGATCGGTATGCTGGCATGACTGGCGCGGATCGAGCCGGTTATTGCCGTGACCGCCGGTCGACGTTCCGGCATATAACAACACATCGTTTTCACGGGCGATCATGGCCGTCACCCAGTTGCCGTGTTCGTCCGGGGCGCCCGGAGCGCCCGGTGGAATCAGCAAGGTTCCCGGCGCCACGCGTGTAAACTGGTTGCCGTCGGACGAAACCGCCAGCTCATTGAATATCGGGCAATAATCCGGATTGTTATGCATGATCCACAAGGCACCGATATGGATCCCATCGACCTTTTCCGTAGCAAGCCCGTAGAATTCGGTATCGTAACAATCCTGGTCATTCGGCGCCAGCATCATTTCGGGCAGACTCCAGGATTCGAAATCGCGACTGCGGGCCAGACCGATGAAACGTCGTTTGGGTCCGCATCGCGGGCGTACATACGCTCTCCAGGAACCGTCGCACGGATCACGGTAACGCGAAAGAATGTTGCAATCCGTTACGTCCAAAGTGCTTGCCACCTGACGAGGTGTTGCCCAGCGCAACCCGTCCGGTGAAAACATAACATAAATGCCCATGGCCCGGGAACGTGCCGCGGCATCCCAATCCGGATCCGGATTTATCGCCCCGCTGAAACCAAAAGCTTTGAATCTCCTATTCGGATTCGGGTCGTCCCCATCCTTGACGATATTCCAAAACACACTATCGCCGGCGCAGATATCGGTAATGATGTTGTTGCGTCGATTCCCCTGGAACTCGAACAAATCCAATTGCGGGCGTTCCCAGCGGATACCGTCAGCGCTCTCGGCATAGCAAAGAAACGTGCGGGGTTTCCCCGAAACACGCTCCGTCGTATCCACATTCTGTTCATCGACGGCATCGACCCGTTCCCGAATACGGCTCCGATACCACATACGGTAACGTTTGATTTCAGCGTCATAAAAAATCCCGCACATCGGCGTGATTCCGTCTTGTTCCCATGGCACGACATCGTGGAAAGGGGAATACGCGACCGGTTTAGCCTGCGACACCACTCGACGCATGCCGCGTACCCTATCAATCCATTGGTCTTCGATCAATAAACGCATTTTGTAATCCTTTGCGAAGCCCCTGGTTTCGCGGCGAACAGTCAACCCCAATCCTGACACCGGACCCCCTTGCGTCCCTTCTTTACACGTCTTAGACTCCATTCCTTGCGCATGCCACGGCTTATCAGCCGCAGCTACGTTGCGCGTTCGTTTTCCAGTCGATATGTCGTTGGCCAGGATTGACAAGGTAATCCGCGGGTAACGGTCAGTCTTCCGCGGGTCGGTTCGCCGATCACCACCGCCGCGCTGACGGCACGCTCCGACTGATGGCGGCAGATCGACCGCGGGTATCCGTCATGATCGGCCATGGCGCGATAACAGATCTGGGGTGTAATCCGACCGTGCTCGGGGTCAAGCTGGGCATACATCCGGGCGGTCCGATGCATCGAGTCGGGTCGCAAGAAATCGCGGTCTGCACGTTCCAGCGCCAGCACATCGCGATCGCCGGATTCGATCGCGTTGGCGTGGGCATAGATTCCGTGGCGCGGTTCGAGAAAATTGGCCTTCCCGCCGCCGTATTCGATACCGACAATGCCGCCGGCTTCGTCGGCAACCGTCACGTGCGCGTACTGATCGATTCCGTGATCGCGGGTCAATTGCATCACGTCCTCGACCGACGGGCAGTGGAGCGCCAGAATACCCCAGATCGCGTATGGAAGCCCCGATTCCCGGCTATTCAAATACAGCGAATTACGATAAATACTGACACCGCCGCGCACGAATCCGTGTCCGAAAAGCCATCCCGGGTAGGTCAGAGTCAGGGCCGAAGGCGCATCCTTGATTTCCATACGCAAGACAATCAATTCGTGACCACGAGCCACGCTGACATCCTTGCTTTGGCCCGAGATGGGAATCCCGTCAAGGGTAACGGCGGGCGCAACGGCAAACGATGTGCATCCGCCTTTTTCAGACGGTAACCGTGTCCCAATCCGATCCTCGGCGATCCCGGCGCCTTCGGCCAAGCCGCAATACAGATCGGGCAAATGCGGTGCCAGACGTTCAATCAGCTTCCTGAATTTTGAATCCCGCCACCATGGCCGATCCCGCGAATCATAGCGGTCGGCGTTTATGGTCAACGTTGTTTTCCAAGCGCCCCCAAGTTGCCGACCGCATTCCCGGACGGTTCCCCGACACGAAAAAAATGGTATCGGCAGATCGGGATAAAAACGTCGATCCCTCCTGTTGGAATTCACTTGTTCCTCCCTGCGGTTCCTGAGTCCATTGTCTGTAATCTATGGTCCACGGTCTGCGGCTTTGCCGCCTTGACTCTTTCGTCATGGCAACCAGGCTCCATGCTCGCGCAAGCGCTGGCGCAAACGTTCCGTCTCAACCTCGCGCACATCCTGAAGTTCGTCCGCCACGGCCATGGCGGCGGCCAGTCCAGCGGCTTCGCCGGTGCATAGACAAACCGGCATGACCCGTACGCTGCCGTTGACCCGGCGCTCGGATGCTATCGGACGTCCCGCCACCAGCACATTTTGCAGCGCTTTGGGGATCAGACAACGGTAGGGAATTCCGTGCGATTCGCCCGGCTTATAAAAATGGGACTGCTTGCTGCACGACGGATCTTCCGCCTCTTGAGCGGCGCGATCGTCAAGCTTGGCATGAACATCGATAAAATAGGCATTCCGGCAAATCTCGTCCGGAAAATCGCGCCGTGCCATGTAGTCGTCGTCCGTCAAATCGTATTCGCCCACGATCCGGCGGGTTTCGCGGACACCCATCAAAGCGCCGGTGTTCACCAAAAAGGCATTGCCGAAAATCTCCGGCATATATTCCGCTAACGCGTCCCGGTATTGTTGCGCCGCACGCCGTCCGGTTACCATGGCATTGGACAACGCGACCGGATCGGTCGCATCCAAATCATACACATGTCCCGCATTGAATCCAACGCAATCAGGCCCCGGCTGATTGTTGCAGGTATGCGAATCGACGATCAAAGGATACCGTTGATCGGCAACCATGGCCTTGATCGGGCTGGTGGGATTCAGATGGAATAACTGCCGGCCAAAACGATATTGATAGGAATCGATGTTGGCCAGGGTAAAACAATGGGTGGCCGGCTGCAAGGTTCCATCGGCCGGATCGCCCTTATGACAGGGACTGCCGGCATAGGCCGTTAAATCCGCGTCGCCGGTGGCGTCGACATATATTTTCGCGCGATAAGCGCTTAAACCCGATTTGTTGGCGACAAACAGAGTATCCACCGTCCCGTCCGTTGCGGACACGGCACTCAACACGCTATGGAAAAGAACCGTAACACCGGTTTCTCCCATCAAGTCGTCGTAAATTTGTTTCAACCCTTCCGGATCAATCGCCACCCAATCCAAACGGGATTCGGACACATGCGCGACTTGATTGCGGGAACGATCGAAGACGGTTTGGGCCAATCCCCGGTAAATAATCTTTTCACCGTCAGTGAACGGACACCAGGCGGGAACCAGACCGGCCGTTCCCATGCCGCCAAGACATCCCGAGGCTTCGAGTAAAAGCGTGCGCGCGCCTTCGCGGGCGGCCGCCGCCGCTGCCGTACAGCCGGCGGGTCCCCCGCCCGCCACGATCACATCCCAGGAATCGTCCAGGGGAAGATTGCGGTTAAACGAAACTGTTTTCAATGACATGACTGTACCTCCTCGTTTTTCCCCGTACCGAACCGGAAAGAATACAATCGGGCGTTGGACATCCTGAATCTAAGGCGCACGACGCCGGGCCAATCGCTATCCGGCACAATCCGGTACCAGACCTGTTCGGGATCGGATGGCGGACGAATGGCGTAGACTGCCAGGGACTTGCCGCTCGCGGTCAAGATTTCCACCTTCATATCCATGGCGGGCGATTCCGGTCGGGTATTGAAAGGACAACAATTTATTTCCAGCGCGGACCAGCGTTCCGGTAACTTCAACGGCTGGGTCTCGACGATGCCTTCGGAACCGAGCGCATCCAGACTGACGAAACCGTCCTCGCGTAACGTGGACAGGGCGAAGGCGCCGCCCA
>PXCX01000196.1 GCA_003565195.1 PVC group bacterium
GAACACTAGCATGTTGCGACACTCTTTGTCAAGCGAAAAAGGTACTGAACTCTGAACTCCGAACTCTGAACACACCTGGACGAAAAGACCTTTTCGGACAGGCTCTAGCTAAGCCGTCAAAACCAATATCAATGCCACGAAGAAAAAGATTGTCCCCGCCGTTCGCAAGAGGTAGATACGGATTGGTTGCCGTTCAAACGGCAGACGCAGTGTCCGGTTCAGCATCCAGCCGGCCATCAGTGCAAAAAACCCCTGAAAGCCAAAAACAATGTTTGGGATAATGACGCCACCAGCCTTGCGAAAGGCGCCATACAGCGCCGTAATCGCGACCATGGCCAGCAGCCCTCGTAACAGCAACATGACAGCGTCCACCCATGTCACACGATATTGCCGGTAATGCGGGCGGGCCAGCATCAGGACAGAAATTGGTGCCCACAAAATGTTTAACCACAACACCAACCCGAAGGGCGTTGTTCCGGCCAAGGCCTGGCGGGCCGTCAAATCCGAAATCCCATAGCCCAAAGCAGCCAGCAAGGCCAACACCATGGCCACCCGCGGACGGCGACCATGCCCACCCTCGGCATGCTGCTGGGTTCCGGTGCCAAACAACGCCACGGCCGACGCCGAAAGTCCGACGGCCAGCCATATCCGGATGGACGCCGATTCTCCCAGCCACAGGATTGCCAGCAACGCCGTTATCGGTATTTTGGTCCCCATCAAGGGGACCACCGTGCTGACATCGCCCTCTTGCAAGGCATTGTTCAGCAAAGCTGTCGCTGCAATAATGGCCGTTGCGGTAACCACCAGCAAGCGCCAATGCGTGGTCGGAAACGGCGACGCCGTGACACTCGCAAGTATGCCGGCGGCCACGGCAACCGCCACCCCCTGTCCCCACGTCAGCAAACCGGCGTCACAAATCCGATAGCGCACCATCAGTTTGCCCAGCAGCGAACTTAACGACATGGCCAACGCCCCCAACAGGGCTAACCCAATATGTGCTGGTATCATCATCCCGAAATTCCGTACGGTTTCTTAACTTATGACGGTATAATTTGCCAGAACCGGAAAGTGGCGTCAATCACCGATTCGCCCGTTGATCCGGCTTTGATCGAATCTGAATCGGCGCTTTCTACTTGTATTCCAGCGTTTCCGCGCTATAATGAAGCCCTTTATGACGACCACCTGACGAGGAACGCTTTTTTATGGTAAACCAGCTCAATCCATTTCATATTGCACAGCAACAGTTTGATGATGCCGCCGAAATACTGGGTCTGGACCAGGCGATGCGCGATTTTTTACGGTGGCCGCAACGGGAATACAGCTTCACGATTCCGGTAGCGATGGACGACGGCAGCACCCGTGTTTTCAAGGGATATCGGGTACAATACAACGATGCGCGCGGTCCGACCAAAGGCGGTTTACGCTGGCATCCGGATGAAACCATGGATACGGTGCGGGCGCTGGCCGCCTGGATGACCTGGAAGACGGCGGTCGTCGATATCCCGCTTGGCGGCGGCAAGGGCGGCGTCACCTGTGATCCCAAATCGTTATCGGAAAAGGAGAAGGAAGGTCTGGCGCGCGGCTGGGTTCGTGCGGTGGCGCGCGAGCTTGGCGCCGAACGCGATATTCCGGCGCCTGACGTCTACACCACGGCCCAGATCATGGCTTGGATGCTTGACGAGTTCGAGACGTTGCGCGGCATCCGTCAGCCTGCCATGATCACGGGCAAACCGCTGCCGCTGGGTGGCTCACAAGGCCGCATGGATGCGACGGCACGGGGCGGCGTGTATGCGGTCCGCGAAGCCTGCCGCCATCTGGGCGTCGATCCGGCCGGCGATTATGCGGTGCAGGGATTCGGGAACGCAGGTCAGCACGCCGCGTTGTTGCATCCCGCCCTGCTGGGCGGTGGCCGGCTGGTCGCCGTTTCCGATTCCGCCGCCGCAATTTATGATCCGGACGGGATAGATCCGCGCGCGATTGTCGAATGGAAAAACAAACACGGCACGGTTGCCAATTTTCCCGGCGCACGAGAAACAACCAATCCAGCCTTGCTGGAATATCCCGTCAATGTTTTGTACCCGGCGGCTTTGGAAGGCGTCATTGCCCAAGACAATGCATCACGCATCCAGGCCCGGATTGTGTGCGAACTGGCCAACGGACCGACCACCCCCGAAGCCGACAAGGTGTTGCACCAGAACGGAATTCATGTCATTCCGGACTTTCTGGCCAATGCGGGCGGCGTAACCGTCAGTTATTTCGAGCAGGTTCAGGGTACGGTCAATTATTATTGGTCCGAATCGGAAGTGCATCGTTTACTTGACGAGAAGATGACGCATGCCTACCAAACCGTTTTTGAAATGCAGCAAGCGAGTTCCATGCCGATGCGGACGGCGGCTTACCTGGTGGCCATCACCCGGGTTGCCGAGGCCGTGGCCATGCGCGGTTGGGTTTAATCGAGTAACGAGACGAATTCTATGGCCACGAAACAAGCTGACCGACAGACCTATGACGAAAGCAAGATTAAAACGCTTTCGTCGCTCGAACATATTCGCATGCGTACGGGCATGTATATCGGACGAGTTGGCGACGGCACCCATTATGAAGACGGAATCTATATTCTGCTCAAGGAAATCATCGATAATGCGATCGACGAATTTATCATGGGGCATGGCCGCCGAATTGACCTGACGATCCAGGACGGCGCCGTGACTGTAAGGGATTTCGGGCGCGGCATTCCGCTGGGCAAACTGGTGGACTGCGTTTCCACGATTAATACCGGCGCCAAATACAATGACGATGTTTTTCAGTTTAGCGTCGGCCTCAATGGTGTCGGCACCAAGGCGGTCAATGCGTTGTCGCACCAGTTTTTGGTTCGCAGTTATCGCGACGGTCGTTTCGCGGAAGCGGTTTTCGAGCGCGGTCAATTGAAGCATCAAAAGAAGGGTCGTGACGACGGCGAGCCTGACGGCACGCTGGTTACCTATACACCGGATGCCAAAATTTTCGGAAATGTCGTCTTTCAAAAGGAACACGTCTTGCGACGGTTGCGCCTGGCGGCTTATTTGAACGCCGGCTTGGCAATCCAATACGGGGGAACGACGGTCTCGTCGCGCGACGGTTTGTTCGATCTGATCCGTGAAGAGTGTGGTGATGAGGAGCTATATCAACCGCTCCATTTCCGGCACAAGACCCTGGAACTGGCGTTCACCCATACGCAACGTTACAACGAAACCCATTATTCCTTTGTCAACGGTCAATACACCAGCGACGGCGGAACCCATTTAAGCGCGTTTCGCGAGGGGGTTCTTAAGGCTGTCAACGAATTTTCGAAAAACCGTTTCGACGGTGATGATGTCCGCGAGGGCATGGTTGGCGCGATTGCGATTCGCCTCAAAGAGCCGGTATTCGAATCGCAGACCAAGAACAAATTGGGGAACACCGAAATCCGGTCGGAACTGGTCGCGCGGGTCAAGGATGTGGTCCAGGATCTACTGCATCGCAACCCTGAAAGTTCGGAACGGCTGGTGTCCAAGACTCAGGAAACGGCACGTCTGCGCAAGGAACTTCAATCAGTCAAGAAAATGGCGCGCGAACGGTCACGTGCGATTTATCTTCGGATCCCCCAGTTACGCGACTGCAAACGGCATTTTGAGCCGCACCGTAACCGCGGTGAAGATACGATGATTTTCATTACCGAAGGTCAATCGGCGGCCGGTTCGATTGTCAGTTGTCGCGATGTCCATACCCAGGCCATTTACACTCTCAAGGGCAAGCCGCTGAACGTCTGCGATCTCAAGCGCGAGGCAATTTACAAGAACGACGAAATGTATAATCTCATGCGGGCGCTCAATATTGAGGACGACACCGAAAACGTGCGCTACGGCAAGGTGATCCTGGCGACCGATGCCGATGTCGACGGGTTACATATACGCAATTTGCTGATCACCTTTTTTCTGCGTTTTTTCGAACCGCTGGTTGCGCATGGCCGCTTATTTATTTTGGAGACTCCATTGTATCGCGCGCGTACCCGCAAACAAACCATCTATTGCTATTCAGAGACGGAACGTGCGGCGGCAACCCAACGACTGGGTCGATCCTGTGAAGTCACCCGGTTTAAAGGACTGGGCGAGATTTCACCGGGCGAATTCAAGGATTTTATCGGCCCGTCCATGAAGTTGACCCCGGTTGAACCCGGGCCGCAACACGATTTACCGCCAATGCTGGCATTTTACATGGGGAAAAACACCCAGGAACGGCGGCAATACATCATGGATCGGCTGGTCGTCGACCTCACCGCATGAAGCAACGCGACAAACAGCAACAACTGGAAATCCGGTTCCACGATGGCATTGACCAAGACGTCAAGGGATCGTCGCCGGAAAAGGATAACCCCGTTACGGTCGACGACGACCGACATGCCATGCCTGCCGAGGCAGGAACGGCCGGCGTATCCGGGGCGCCATCCATCGACGCTTTGAAACAGCTGATGGATCAGAACTTCCTGCAATACGCCTCGTACGTGGTTCGTGAGCGGGCGATTCCTGAATTACGTGATGGCCTTAAGCCGGTGCAACGGCGTATTTTGCACGCGCTGCACGAGAAAGATGACGGCAAGTTCATTAAAGTCGCCAATATTGTCGGGCATACGATGCAGTATCATCCGCACGGCGATGCTTCGATCGGCGATGCTCTGGTATCGCTGGTCAACCGTCGTTACCTGATCGAGGGCCAGGGTAATTTCGGGAATCCATACACCGGTGACAGCGCGGCGGCGCCACGCTATATCGAGTGCCGCCTGACCGAGCTGGCCCGTCACGAATTATTCAACGCCGACTTGACCGAATTCGTGCCCACCTACGATGGCCGCAACAAGGAACCGGTTGCCCTGCCCTGCAAGTTACCGCTGCTTTTATTGCTTGGCGGGGAAGGCATCGCAGTGGGTTTATCAACCCGGTTGCTGCCCCATAATTTCGCTGAATTGATTGATGCGCAAATCGCTATCTTACGCAAAAAATCATTTCGCGTGCTACCGGACTTCCTGCAAGGCGGTCTGATGGATGTCAGCGATTATAATGACGGCATCGGACGGGTACGTTTACGGGCGGTCATTGAACCGCGCGATAAAAAAACGTTGGTAATCAGGGAACTGCCGTTCGGCACCACCACCGAATCGTTGATTGCTTCGATCGAAGATGCGGCACGCAAGAAAAAAATAAAGATACGCGCGATTCAGGATTACACCGCCGAATCGGTGGAGATCGTGATTGCCTTGGCGCCGGGGGAATCTGCGGAAAAAACAATCAAGGCATTGTATGCCTTTACCGCCTGCGAAACCGCGGCCACCGCTAACGGGATCGTCATCCGCGACCGGCGTCCGACGGAAATCGGTGTCAGCGACATCTTGCGCGCCAACACCGAACAACTGACCACGTTATTGCGTCGCGAGCTGGAACTTGCACGGGAAGGTCTGCTGGAGAAATTACAAGCCAAAACGCTGGAACAGATATTTATCGAGCACCGTATTTATCAGCGTATCGAAACCTGCAAAACGCATGAGGCCGTGCGAAAAGCGGTATACGACGGCGTCAACGCCTATCGTAAACGCCTGCGCCGGGATGTGACCGAGGCCGACATCGATAAGTTGCTGGAACTGCATATCCGGCGAATTTCACGTTATGATATTGATCGCAACCGGTCGGATATAGAAGCGATCCTCAAAAACCTGGCCGAAACCGAAAAGCATCTCAAGGAACTGAGAGCCTACACGATTCGTTATCTAAAACGTTTGAAAAAGGAATACGCATCCGATTATCCGCGTCGCACCCGGATTGTCACCTTCGACACGGTCAATGCACGCGAACTGACATCCCGCGAACTGACCATCAACTATGAAAAAACCGGCGGTTATCTCGGCTGGAATATCGAGGGTACAACCTGTTTCAACTGTTCGTCTTTCGACAAACTGGTTCTGATCTGGAACGATGGCCGCTACAAGGTGATATCCCCGCCGGAAAAACTGTTTGTCGACAAGACCCTGATCTATTGCGCGCTATTTGAAAGGGACCGCGTAATGACGACCGTTTATACGCACGGCAACGTCACGTTCATGAAACGTTTTAATTTGGGCGGCGCGATCATGAACAAGGAATACCGCTTGACGCCACTGCGATCACGCGTTCATCTTTTGACGGACAGCGATCCGGAAACATTATACGTCGTCTATGCTCCCGCAAAGAATCAGCGCATTCACCAGCAGATCTTCGCGCCGCGCGAGATACCGGTCAAAGGCGTAAAGGCTCGCGGCAACCAAATGACCCTGAAACGCATACGAACAGTCGCAACCAACAAACCGCGAAATTGGGATGAAAGCGCAACCACACCGCCGGGCCGGATGATCAAGTGAATGACCGATTGATGGATTCCCCGCAGACGCCTCCTCGCGCGCCGTGAGCGCTCAGCGACCTCCCCGCAGTTGCGATGGCGGCGGGCCACGCAGCCGGGATGCGGGAGATGCGTCATCGCGCAAGGGCGCCGAGGCCGGACGGTACGGTCCCAGCGGTCGCAAATCAGTGCTTCGCTCCAGCTTGCGAGCGCCAAGCCAGGGATGCGTTTCGACACTATACGAGATCGTATACCAGCCAAACGGCACATCGACCACCATGCCTTCATGCACCAATTCATACGCCGGAACGATTTCTTGAAATATCGGACTCCTCATGTAGGGCGCAATCCTGATGTCGAGATCGAAAAACCCGTCCGGCACCGATCTCAAGATAATGGCGCGCGCATGTCTGTGTCTTCCCAATGTCGCGCGGCCCTGGATATACAACTGCGCCCTGTCTTCGCCCCGGGCGTGGCGGCGGTCAACATCCCAATAAAAATCCACATTTTCCCATAAAGCCTGCGGTTTCGCACCGGCAAGATTGGTCGAAAGATTGATCGTATGACCATGCGGCGGCGACGGGATACTGATCTGCAACCGGTTGGCGCCGCCCCGCGGTGAACGGTCACGCATATAATCCAGCGTTAACATGATATTAATATTGGTAAAAGGCCGGTCCGCGCGAACTTCTCTCTCTCCGGTAATATAATCAATTCGCGTACCAGGCCTGTGCGTCCCGGTTGTACGCCAGGATCTGAAGGTGTAAGCGGTGCTCGCGATTTCACCGTCTTTTTCCGACTGCCACGAAATGGTGCGGAAATTATGATCGGCATCGACGCGCAACGGCTCGGGATTCGCATAATCGCGGCTGCCAGGTATCCAGGCATACATACGCTGATATCCTTGCGCGCGATTCCCATCGAACATAACGTACAGGATATCTTCGCGCCATGGATCGAGATATACGGCGGCATAACGCGGAGCGGAGTCTTCCGTCAACGGAACCGAAGGAAATTCATCAGGCCTTTCGGCGTCTTCCTCGTCGTCGGCTCGAACACTCTGCACCGGAATGGCAGTAAAAACAGCTACCACAACTGTAACCAGAAAACAACGCATCCACAAAAACATTCTGTTACCTCCCAATAGTTTCACATCGCCACCATTTATTCTTTAATCCTCGAGTCGAATCGTAAAGTCATCCAAATCGGGATCGGTCAGCGGATCATCCTCTTCAACCTCCGGAATCGTCTGGAACGTCGGCAACAGACGGTAATACACCTGCAGCATCAATGCCGGAAAGGCTGTGTTGTACACCGGCCCGTAGGCACCCTCGACACTGCCGGGCGGCGGACACCAGCTACCGTCCGGATTCTGGGTTCGACTCATTCCGGGAGCAAACTGTCGGTTCCACGGGCGCCAGACATCGCGACTGAACTGGAATCTGGCCTGGGTGATGTAATACCAGGCGTATAAGGGCCAGCGCCCGACTTTATCGCGGTCGTTCCTGGGGTCTTCAGGGTCGTGCGCCCAATTGAAATTAAGTCTGCTTAACGCCCGAACACCAGCCACCGCTTCTTCCGATTGAACATATCCGGTCAATTGCATCGCCAGCACCGCAACACCGGTCATGGTGTGATCAGGATCATGCCCCGGCACGCGCCCGCTGTATCCAAACAGCCCGGATCCCATCGGATCGGTCATTGTACGGATGCCGTAAATACCGTTTTCGATCGCCATTCGAAGCCCCCGATTATCGGCTTCGGCCAATTCGGCCGCTTTCAATGTCTGAATGATCCAGCCACCCAACGACACGTCAATGTGCTGGGGTCCATCGCGATCGAAACCGTAGGCCCATCCTCCATTTTCAAGTTGACCATCAAGAATTACCTGCACCGCATCCTCCATCGTGTATCGAAGAAAGGGAATGCCGGTCAATCCATACGCCTCGGCAATGGCATATGTCGCGATCACATGCTCGTAAACGCGCCGTTGCGAAGCTCCGTAGAGACCGGGTTGATGAACAATCCGGCCGGCGCTGCGGAACCAGCCACGTACGTCCTGCTGGGCAACCAGATAGCGCAAGCCTCGCCGCACAGCATCGCCGAATTCTTCCGACCCGGTAGTTTCGCCATGCGCGAGAAACGTCAACAATGCCAGACCGGTCATGGCCGAACGATACTCGGGGCCCCAGGACCCGTCGGCATACTGGTGTGCCTTCAGCCAACGCAACGCCCGCATCACAGCCGCCTCGGTCTCCTCGCCGAATCGGCCGGCGCCCACACGCAATCCCTCATCACGGCCTGCGCCAGTACGGCCTGCATAAACATCACGAAATCTAATCGGAGATTCGGCTTCGGCAATGTTGGAAAAATCCGGCGCTTCCGCCGCCGACACTTCCAGAGTATCCATCACCGGCGGATCCGTATCCGGGTCGACCACCGGTATGTCCACCGTTTCGACCACGTCGGGCGTATCGTCCAAGTCGTCCAGCTCAACGTCGAAATCTTCCAGCGGTTCCGGCGGCGTAACAACTTCCATTTCGATTTCCACCACGGCCTCGTCCTGGGCGGGTTGATCCAAAACCACATACCTCACCAGAACGAACAGAATTATCAGATGAACAATAATAGATCCGGTAGGACCCCATATATGATCTTTAATGAATCGGGCATACTTATTCATAACATCAATTCAGGGTAACAATCGATAAATTGGTCAACCCCACACTGGCACAGCCATCAAGGACTTCCACCAGCCGACTGTGGTCGGTTTGCGGGTGAACATGGATCATGATTGTCTGGTCAGTACTCATGGCCGCCAACCGGGCCAGTACGTTACGCATTTGTTGGGCTTGTTGTGCGCCGTCAAATACGCGCTCGTTTACAACATAGCTTTCCTGGTGAATCATGATCCGCAGCATTTCCGGCGGATCCACAATCTCGCTATCCGGTGGCGGTCGCGGGGCGCCCGGACTGAAGACATCGAGATGGGCGGCGATATCCATCGGTTTCATGGTTACGACAAAATAGATCAGCAACTGGAAGACTACGTCGATCATCGGCGTCATTTCCAGTTCCGCGGCGCTGCTTGCGGTTCTTTTTTTGTTTTTGGCCACGTTGCCTCCTTTTTCTCGAACTCCGTCTAACGGCCTTCGCCCTCTTCCTTGAGGGCGATAATGGATATACGGTACAAACCGGATTCCCCGGCGGCATTCAAGGCGCGCCGGATATGCGAATGAGCGGTCCGGTGATCGCCACGGATA
>PXCX01000141.1 GCA_003565195.1 PVC group bacterium
AAGATGTTATGCAGCCCGGAACCTATACCATGCGCGCCCCCGGCGATCCCGGATTCAAGCCAGCCTTCGCCATTAATGTCCCCCGCGAGGAATCGGATTTGACCCGTGTCGAAACCGAAAACATTCCCCAGTGGCTGGGGGTAAAGGCGTTGCATATAGCCGAAGAACGCGATCAGTTGTCGCGTTTGGTTGATGAACATCGTCTCGGAAGTCCGCTCGGCGAAACCCTGCTTTGGCTGACCCTGATGATCTCCATGGCTGAACTCTTTATGGCCAACCGTTTGAGCCGTACCACCCAACCTTTGACGGACCAGATGGTCATCCAATCGTCGGGACGCGTAAACAAAAAGATATTGTGAACAATCCTTTCCCTTTCATTCAAACCACCCCACGATCATGTTAAGCGAATTTATATTTGAGTATACGACGGCGACCACCGTTATCATGCTCGCACTCATCGCCAGCCTGTTGCTGGGCGCTTATTCGTTCCGGCGTTATCTGCCGTTGAACGCGTTAAGCCTGTACCTGGCGATCATACGCGTGCTTTTTCTGGCATTTTTGATCTGGTGCCTGCTGCTGCCATCGCTGCGCCAGGCAACCCGCCAAATCATTAAACCGCGATTCCTGGTGGCCATCGACACCTCACGCAGCATGCAGCTCACGCCGCGCGAAGACGTGACCACTCGCTGGCAGGTGGCCCGCGAAATACTCAGCCAACCCTGGACCCGGGTCATCGGCGCCCAGGCCGATATCGATATCCACCCTTTCGACGTCGAACCCGGCAGTCGTTTGCGGTTGACCGATATCGCCGACGTGACGGCGGACGGCGAGGCAACCCATATCCGGTCCTCTTTACGACGTATCATTGACCGCTATCGCGGACAGAACGTGGAAGCCATGTTACTGCTCAGCGATGGTGTCGACACCCGTGAAACCACCGATGAATGGGCCTCGGAGGACTGGCCATTCCCGATTTACACCGTACGGCTTGAACCGCCGGGCCTCTGGGAGGTTGAACCCGATATACGGGTCGATGCCGTCAATACGCCGCGCCGCGTCGTGGTCGGCTGGGACACGGAACTTTCGGCGGTCATATCCGGCCAGGGAACCGGCGGCGCCATGATCCCTGTGCAATTACTGAAAAACGACGAATTGGTGCAGGAAATACCCACCCAGATTCCAGAAGGCGGCGGCGCGCGCGAAGTGCTCTTCCAGTTACGGCACGATAACGTGGGGCAACATACGTACACGGTCAATTTACCGGCGCTGGAAGGCGAGTCCAACACCAATGACAATTTCTTCTCGGTTTCCGTGCTTGTGACCGACGATCGTAACCGGCTTTTATATGTGGAGGGGGTTCCTCGATGGGAATCGAAATATCTTAACCGCGTCTTGCAAGCCAACCCACTGATCGAGCCGCTATCGTTCATCCGGGGACCCGACGGCACATTTCTTACCTACGGGACCCGCGGCAGTATGACCACCGATATGACCGAACGCGAACTGAGTTTTTTCAATATTCTGCTGCTCGGCGATTTGAGCGCCGAGGAACTGGGCGAGGAACGGGCCGCGAACCTGGTCAAATTCGTCGAGGACGGCGGCAGTCTGGTCCTGCTCGGCGGCCCGAAAGCATGGGGCCGCGATGGATACGCGGCAACCGCCCTGCAACGGCTGCTGCCGTTGCGCAGCTCAACCCATGCGCAACCCGCGGAAGGCCGTTTCCAAGTCCATATTACCGACGACGGGCTGCAACACGCAACCATGAGTGCATTGCGTGAAAACCGGGATAACTTACCGCCGTTACTGTCCTATTTCCCCGGCGGCGAACTAAGCGCCGGCGCCACCGCCCTTGCCAAGGTCGAAGATGGCGGAACATTGCAACCGCTGGTAGCGGTCCAGCGTTACGGGCAAGGTAAAGTGGCAGCGTTTTTGACCGATTCCTTATGGCGCTGGCAATTACAACCGGGCGAACAAGACCATTTTGCCAACTTCTGGAATCCGATGATCGCCTGGCTGGCACCGACGGAAGCCGAACTCGACGAGTTTCAGTTGGATTTGTTCGCTGATGCCGACCAGATATTCATGGGTGAATCGATTGTACTGCAGGCACGCATGGGAAGCCGCGAGGAAACTGCGCTGCGCGGTTTATCGGCTTCGTGCGAACTGGTGGCACCCTCCGGCCGTCGGATCCCGTTCCGTATGACGCCACAGACCGTCACGACATCCTCGGGCCGTAGCTTGCCGGGATTTGCATTCGAAGTCACACCGGAAGAATCCGGAATGTATCGTGCCGTCGCGACGGCCACCGCCGAAAATGACGCGGTGGAATCGGCACCCTTCTCGTTTTATGTCAGGCCATTCACGCCGGAATCCATTCCGCGCCCCATCAACAGCGACGTCCTGACCGCACTGGCCGAAAGTAGCCAGGCGAGGTTTATGGATCCGCAAGACGTAAACGCCGTCCTGTCGGCTCTGAAAATGGATGCCGACGACGAAGAACGTATCTCTTTCCGATCCTTATGGAATAACTGGTGGATTCTGCTGATTCTAGTATCGCTTCTGGCCATCGATTGGACCACCCGAAAAATGAAGAACATGGCATGAACGCACCGAAAAGGCTTTTTAGAACCTTTTTAGAACCTTTTTTGCCTTGATTAATTCGGTATCTTTGCTATAGTATATAACCAGAGGAACAGAGCACATTATCGAAGGAGATACGTAATTATGAAAATATTGGCTGTCAGTATGTCGTTTATGATTCTGTTGCTTACCGCCAACGCGACAGCGCAATCCTGGCGTCGCGGCCAGAATCTGATGCACAACGGAAGTTTTGATGACGAAGACGACCCGCTGAGCGGCTGGACCTATAATTACAGTTTTCTATACCAACGTGAAGCCACCCAGTTCGACAGCCGCCATTATGAAGAGAACCATGAGCGTGTCCAGGTGGTGGAGCACGAGAGCGGACGGCGCAATGTTCTGCGACTCGATGCGAATCCGCCCGCCGGAACCAAGGTTGACGGTCCACCGATTCCGATTGATCCCAACGGGCGTTACCGGCTCTCAATGCACGCCAAAACGACGGGTCCGGATGTGCGGCTGATTATCGAGACGTATTACTGGCGTCCGGGAATCCGGCCTCATGACGGGATTCCCAAACTGACCGAATTACGCCGTACGTTTCGCAGTAAACCGGTTTATTTCGGTTCGCAACGCGATGGTAAATTCAGCAGAGTGACCAGCCGATGGGCGGAGGGAGTCCGCGAATTTCCCGATAAAGAAATGTCGCGCCAAGCTCGTCGCGCCTGGGAACGGTCCGAGTTCGCGGTTTTGCATGTGGTCGCCATTCAAGGCGAACCGACGGGCAGTTTGTTCATCGATGATGTGGTTTTGGAACGAATTGAGTAATCCCGGCCCCGATTCGGAATCGGGAAAGGAGACACAACCATGACACCGGAAGAAATTCTTCGTGAACTAAAACGGATTGCCGACTGTCTGGGCCGCTGGCAGGCACAATGGCGCGGAACAATCACGGCTGCCGCCGTTCTGATCGGTTTATGGATATTTGCCTTGTCGGACCTTGCACTGCGCTATAATCGCGGAGGCCGGGTGGCTGTCTGGTCGCTGCTGATGCTTGGACTGATGGCCGGCATCTACACCGTATTCCGGGCACTTTCCCGGCGTCGCCCCGCGCGGGCGGTGGCCGCACGGGTCGAACAATGCTTCCCGCAACTGGACAATCATTTAATCAACTACGTCCAATTTGCGGCATTACCTCGAAAAAACCCGCTGATCGCAGCGTATCTGCAAGCCGGCGTCCCGCTTTTCAAGGAAATTGAGATCAAGACCATGAAAGACCGGCGCGCCCATCGGCGTGCCGCCATGGGTCTCCTGGTTGCAGTTATTCTTGTGTTCGCACCCAGCTTATGGGCGGGTTCGGCATGGACCAATGCCATGTTACGCATTATCAATCCGTTTTCCGCCCGAACACCCTCGACCCTGGCCCATATTATCGATGTGCAACCCGGCGATCACGCTGTACTGGCAGGCGATTCACTGCTGTTCGAGTGTTACGCCGATGGTCAACGCGGCCAGCAAGTGTTCCTTGAAATATGGCCCGACGACGACGAGCGCAGCGTGATCACCCTCGACACGTTTGAAGGGGACGGCGTCGAAACCTTTACCCACCACATCGCCCAGGTTTCTACCGGCTTACGCTACCGTTTCCGCGCCGGTGACGACCGGTCCGCCATTTACGAAATCAAAACCATGGCACCGCTTGCGTTCACCCGAATCGAAATCGATGTTGATCCACCCGCCTACACCGGATATGAACCGGATCGTTTCAATATCCTTGGCGATCACATCAGTATTCCGGAAAGTTCCGATGTGACCCTGCACGTCGCATGCAATCGCTCGCTGGTATCGGGCACACTGATGAACAGCGAGTCTGCGCCGGTTACCCTGCAACCTACCGGTGCAGGAGACTTGACAGGGAATCTCGAAGCTACGCCCGACACCATCTGGAATCTGAGTGTAACCGATGCTAACGGTTTTGAGGCTGAATCCGAACTTAAACTCGATATCATACCGGATCAGCCGCCAACACTTGAAATTATTTCGCCGACCGCGCGATCCAGCCTGGGCGCGGGCGCCCCGGCACGTATTTCCTGGGAAGCCCGCGACGATTACGGACTGCAACGGATTGTTCTGGAACAAATGGAGCCGAGCGCACAGCCCGGCGATGACGGCTGGCCGATCAACGAATGGAATGCCGATCAGCGCCGCCATTTCAGCGCGACATGGACCGGTACCGATCTGCCGGCGGGAATCCCCAGCGTATTCCGTCTGGTGGCCATCGACAATCGGCCTGACGAACCCAATCGCACCTATTCGCCACTGATAGTTTTCGACGTGGCCACCACATCCGAGGTAGTCGCAAAGGAAAAAGAGGCGGTCGGCAAAGCCATTGAATCGTTCTCCAGCATGGTCAAATTGCAGTTGGAAACCCTTGAGCATACTGAAAAAATGCGTGCCGTTCTGAACGACACACGCCCGCAACACTGGCGTGATGTCGGTGTCCGTCAAAATGAAGTCCGCCGAATTGCCGGTGCGCTGCTTGCCAATCCAGCCAAACCGTTGGGTCCCATGTCGGAAACGGTGCGCAACCTGTTCCATGGTCCCATGACCGATGTGCTTGACATTATCAGCCGCGTTATGACGGCGGACGACGCACTCAAACCCGGATTGACCGATCGGGTGATCTTGTTTCAGACCCGGATTTTGCGAACCTTGACCACGATTGACTCGCAAATGGAGAAAATCCAGATAAACCGGGATATCAGCGGCATTATTTCAATGCTGGAATCATTGATTCAAAGCCAAGCCAGTTTGCTTGACAACACGTCATCAGCGCTGGCCGAGGAGCGCGAACCGGATCGTACCCTCGCAAACCGACAGGACCGCTTGGCCAACGATCTGTTTGAATTCCTGCGCTTGTGCCGCGACGACGCCAACCGGTTCACGGGCAGCAACCCGGAATTTGCGGAGATTCTGCGAAAGGCAGCCGACTATTGCGAAACCAAAGGCGCAGCCGAATCAATGTTGCTTGCCGCCGATGCGCTTGAACAAGGGGATGCCTCCACGGCCCGCGGCGCCCAGCAAGACGCGCTTGAAATCCTTAAACACTGCATGTCGATGCTGGACACCTGGCGCGGCGATCAAGCGCTGGATAAAATGGAACTGTTCGCGGACACGCTGGCGGACGCCATCGATAAATTCGAGGAAATGATCGATATCCAAGGTCAGGTCGTCGACTCGATCCGGCAAGTCGCACAACAGGACGATATGTCGAAAGAAGACATGGACCATCTGGGCGCGGAGCTGGCGGAATTACGCGAGAACATGAAGGAAACCATATTGCAACTGGCCAACGATCTGCATATCTTCCCCGAGCTGCCGGTCGGCAACGATCTGGTGCAAGACGTTTTCCAGGTGTTCGAAGACGTCGAACAAAAAGAAGGATCGGAAACCGGTGAAGTAATCGAGATCGGCATCGGCAAGAACGAAGACTTTTCCATGGAAATGTTGGAAGCGATGAAAGACTTCAAGGAACGCCTGGAAGATATGGAACAGTGGCTACCCGACGAACCGGGCCGATTGAAGCTCGAAGCCGAAAGTTTCGATCAGGAAGAATTCCCCAACGAAATCCCAATCATTCCGATGGCCAGCGAAATGGAAGACTTGATCGGCGACCTGCTTGAGAAAGTCGATGAAGGCCATGACGACGACGATACGGCAACCAACATGGGTCAAGCCGACATGGAAATGGGTTGGGACGTCATGGAAGGCCAAATCACAACCTACAGCGCCAAAGGCATGAGCGGCAGCGAAGAGCCCGATCACAAGGAACAGGACGGCCGCTCCAATATTGGGCGGCAAGGGATGTCCGAAGGAGAAACCGCGGCAGGAAGCGGCGCCATCAGTGAAGGCGATGATGATATCCAGGAGCGGATGACACAGGACTCGGCACAAAGCGGTCATGTCGAAGAATTCAGCGATCCGGATGATGTCGATGCCGTCGCCACCGGCGGCGGCAAACAGGCCGGACACACCGAAGAACTCGGCATGTCAGGTGACGGACCGCGACGCGATGCGCTGACGGACGAACCGTCGCAAGCCGGCTGGGATGCGATGATGAGGCGCGATGCCGAAGCTCTGTACGCCCGCGCTTCACTCTCACACGTCAAAACGGGATCACTTGACGAAGCCATTCGGCATTTACGTCACGCCGAGGAAGCCGCCAAACATGGATTGCCGCTGCAGCAAATCCAGGAACACCGCCGCCGGGCATCTGCGGCGTTGCGCCGTTCGCAGACGGAACTCGGCCCCGGCATTCCCAGCGCAGAGCTGGCGCTGGATTATTCACCGCCGCATATCGAAGACCAGATTGCCGGGGGCGCCGAAGAAGCGCCGGCAAACTATCGCGATCTCGTGTCCCAATACTTTAAAGCACTGAGCGAAACGCCGTAATCCAACCATCTCGATTCAGATTGCATTTTGCGACGACGATGATCCATTACTTACTAAACATGAACAATAACAACGAACCTGCTCGTTCCTGCGCCATACACCGGTTTTGGCAACGAATCCTGTTTTTCGGTTGCGTTGCATCGGTACCGCTTATGGGGACCGTTGCGCAAGCGCAAAATGAATGGCATGTTCCCGATGCGCCGTTACGATTCAATGTCGGTATCGAGTCCCGGCCTACCGATCAACGCGCCGGAATCATCGCTGTCCTACCCGACGGCGGTCTTTTGCCGGGGCCCTCCCCCGTAAGCATCGTCGTCGACCGAGGCGGCAATATGCTGGAGAGCGAATGCGTCTGGCACAACCCCGATGAAGGGTTCGCAATCGTCTTCGAACGACCAACCGTCGGTCTGGCGGTCTGGATTTATGTCAAGGGCGCTGAACAGCTTAATCTCCATTCACCCTCGTCGAACTTAAAGCCCGGCCTGATGGTTTATGTGCAATCGGTTGCACCCGGCAGCGCCGACCTGCGAGGCGCACGCCAGTTGGCCAACGAGTCGCCGCCCGGCCGAAATGCGCGTTTCGGTCGCGCCGACGAGATTCGGTCGCGCAACAATCCGCTCTGGCGCGACGACAACCATTTTTTGTCATACTATACCGGCTACCTTAATCCGCGACAAGCAGGCGCAACCTGGATTTCTACCGTATCACAGGACGGATCGCGCGTACTTGTCGACGGCAAAACAGTGGCCACCTGGCCGGCCGGCAAACCGCGTGAGCAAGGACAACGCGGTGAAGTCGGGGGTACCGTCACATTAAGCGACGATATTCACCATTTAGAATATCTGCACTATCAATCCACCGGCGCGCTGGAAATGTTGCTGGCATGGCGTTTACCAGGCCAATCACCGGGTCGTCTGCCCGCCGAATTGCGAAAAGCCAATTATATACATTCCGGTCAAGCCCGACTGGTCGGCGCGGAATCACGCGATGGAACCCCATTGCCGTTAATCTCAGCCGAACACTTAAACCATCTGTGGTTGTTCGAACAGCCCATCTTCCTGATCCGCTGTTCCGCAAGAATGGCCCGCAACAATCCGGAAGACAGCGTCTATGCATGGCGCATCGGCAACAGCCCCGAAATCCGCGACGATGAATTACTGTGGCTCCTCCAGGGAAAACGCGAAGTAGCGATCCGGCTCTCCGTAACATCGGAAAAGGGGCAGGCTTCGGCCCAGATTCCTTTTTATCTCCGCCAACATACATCCAGTGCTTCCATCGATAACCCGAATCACCGCCAAGCATACAGACGGGCTTTCCTGAACATGTGCCGTGCGCTGCCAACCGGAGAAAGCCCGGCCCGGCAATGGACCGGCGATATGTGGCAAACCCTGCTGGAAGTGCTTGAACCCTACCAAGGAAGCCAACTGCTGATCGAATTGTTCGACCGCTCCTACGAGGATATCCGCGAGATGCCGCCCGAAACCCGGCACCGGTTACAGGATTACTTTTTCGAGATCATCCGGTATACCGACAAGCAGGCGGCCCCCGAGTGGTTGCAGAAATTCCAGACGGACGCCGAAGATCGCAACCGGCGTCTGCACTGGCAACTAACCCATATCGATTTCCTGCTTTACGATATGGGCGCCACCAACGACGCGCGCCGAATCATCCGCCAACTGCAACGCGCATCGGGGAACCCGGAAATTTCAATCCGTGCCGATATCCGGGACGGCGATATCGAGCGATTGGCCGGCAATTTCGAACAAGCCAACCGGATATACAGTCGCGCCCAGGACCGGTACGCTGCGCTCCGCCGATCCCAACAAACCCGTCAAAGCCTTGAAGCGTCATCAGGCAGCACGCTGCGCGGCGCCGATGCCACCCCTGAAGCACGTGAACGACGCCGCTCCGCCACACTCCGGCAAGCCCAACGCGCCCGGGTCGAAGATTGGCGCGTAATGGCCGTACGCGGTTCCATGCATGCTGAAACCATTCGCGAACTTATCCGGACCGAATACCTGTTCGAAGCTCGGGACGCAATTGCCCAGTGGGAAATCGAGTTTCCACGACATAAAATCGCCGAAGATTTACTGATCGTCGAAGCCGAATATTACATGACCATCGGCAACTATCCGCGTGCGGTGATGTTGCTCGCAAACTATCGTGAGGGCGTCGGCATGACCAACTTTCTGCCAATGGCCATGCAAATGGAACTGGAGAGTCTGTTGCAAATGGAACAGGACGACGCAATACGCGAACTTATCAAGGAAATCCAACGCCGCTTACCCAATCATCCGGTCTCTGAAACCGCGGCCAGGGTACTGGAAACCCTTTAGCTGAAGAAGATTGAGTCCCAGTCATGATCAAGCCATCCGTACGTCCATTATCGGGTTTTGCTGTCATTGCCGTCGGTGCGTTACTGCGGCTGACACTTGCTTATGCCGGTCATGATGACCCGCCCATGCGCGATAGGTTATATACCGAAACCGATCCGGCGGCCGAAGGCGGTTTAAGCGGTGTCGTTGTCTACCCCCGCGACCGTCTGGTTGCCGTACTGGCAAT
>PXCX01000078.1 GCA_003565195.1 PVC group bacterium
CGATCGCGTCATGCACGCCTTGTCGTCAACTCATGAAATGCCGCAACGCCGTGCCTGGCCGACGGGTTGGTCTTGGGTTGCCCCGGCATTGAGCGGCGCGGCGGCCGCCGTGCTGGTCACCCTGTTCCTGACCGCCAACGGACCGTTTCGCGGTAATGCCGTCGAAACCGTGGTGGTCCAATTCGAGTTTCATGCACCGCATGCCGAACAAGTCGAACTGGTGGGCGATTTCACCGACTGGCAACCCGGCCATATCCTGCTGAGCGGGCCCGATGAATCCGGACATTGGACCGCACGCATCGAATTACCTGCCGGACGACATGAATACATCTTCCTGGTCAATGGCCGCGAATGGATAACCGATCCGCATGCACCGGCACGCCGTCCCGACGGATTCGGCAACTTGAATGCCGTCTTGAACCTGTAGATGTTTACGATGAAAACAACGTCTTTCATAGACTCCATCAAAAAATTGCTGAACATCATGCTTGCAACGCCTTGTATTAAATCCGGAACCTCCACAAAAGATCGGGAAGCAAACAGGAACGTTCCATCAGTTAGGCGGCTCTTTTGCGCCATCGCCGGTTTAAGCCTGATGGTCGGACACCCCTCAAGTGCAAGCGCGGCGGAAGCCGCCCGCAACCTGTTGCAGGAACACCATATCCAAGGTCCCGAGGCGGAACAGATTATAACCTGCTTCACCCGCTGCGAGGAACTCGGTTTGCCTACTGATTTCTTGCGGCTCCGTCTGCGCGAAGGCGTAACCAAACAGGTTGGTATCGATCAGATTCAGACCGCATTGGCACAGCGTATGCAAGCGCTTAAAAGGGCAAGCAGATTGGTCGCGTGCCCTGACGAACCATCCGGTCGCCGGCGTCGCCGGCGGCATGGCCATGACGATTCAATTGAAACCCTGGCCCGTGCGCTGGAAAGCGGGCTGCCGCTTGATGCACTCGAAACATTATTCACATCAACCCGTGGCAACGCAAAAACCACACGATTGCTTCCGATCGTTGAAGCTGGCGAGATGTTGCATCTCGCGGGTGTCAAACCGGAGTCCATCCAGCATTTCATGCATGATTGCCGCGAACGTCGTCTGGGACGCAGGGAAATATTACGCGCCGCACGCTACTGGATCGACAAACACGAGCGCGGCATCGAACCCGAGACCATACGCCGTCAACTATGGGGCGAAACACCGCCGCGTGACACCGACTCACGTCACGATCCCAAGCGTCCCCGACAGCGTGGCCGACCGTCTACCGCACCAGATACAGGACAGAACCCCAAACGGCTTCGCTGAAAGCGTTCGGCCTCGTGAGGTTGCTATTTTATATCCGGCTTTTGAATATAATACCAGTCGCCATGGAAAGCTTTTTTTCCACATCCCGCCGGTCCCGCCAATCCGTATTGGCCCTTACCGTATACCGGTTCACGGCTACCGTCCAGCATCGGGTCCACATAGCGGGCAAACCAAGCATCGAGCCCGGCCCTCATCTCAATCAGACGCGACGCGCATTCCGGATCGCTCACCCGATTGATGGTTTCCCCGGGATCATGGGCAAGGTCATAAAGTTCATGCGGTCCGTAAGGATAACGATGCACGTATTTCCAGTCGCTTGTCCGGATCATGCGTACGGGACCGTATTCGTCATAAACGACGACCGGATCACGCTCCTTGTTGCGTGATTTACCGCTCAATACAGCGGCGAAACTCGAGCCCGGCAAGCGATCGGATTCAGGATTATCGATTCCAGTATATTCCAGCAAGGTCGGCATGATGTCGTAGTGACTGACAAGACCGTCGGCCACTGTGCCGCCGGGCACGTGTCCCGGCCGGGAAATCAAGCATGGCACTTTGACGGAGGTGTCGAACATGTTCAGCGGAAAGGTTCCGTTACCTTTGCCGTACACGCCGTGATGCCCCATGTTCATTCCATTATCACTGGTGAATATGACCAGCGTATTTTCCCGTAAACCCAGCGCTTCGAGACGGTCAAGTAATCGTCCGACATTGTGATCCATTGCCGTCACGGCGGCATAATATCCGGACAGAATCGCGCGGCGTTCCGCTGGTGTCCAGCCCACCGGCGCCGAATTAATTTGTTGCGGATGAATCGGTTCATCCGGCACGGATGTAAACGCACAATTTTCGAAATATTCGTCATAGATTTCCGACGGATGTTGTTCGCGATCCCATGGCGAATGGGGCGCCGTATAATGGACGCCTAGATAAAAGGGTTGATCGCCGTCCGCCTGCCGGTCAAGGAACGCGATACCGTTATCCGTAATGACATCGGTCACGTAGCGTGGCTCGTGATAAATCTCGTCGTCCCGGATCATGGGCGCTCCATAGTAGGGTCCCCCACCCTTGGCATGTACCGCCCAGTAGCTGAACCCTTTCTGCGGGTGATGAGAGTCGCCCAGATGCCACTTACCGCTTAATCCACAGACATATCCATGTTGGCTCAAAACATCGGTATATCCGGGTTGACCCTTGAGGTATTCAATCAAGCGGCCCTCCGTCACGGCATCTTGCTTGTAATTGCCGCCGCAAAGCCAGTCGTGAACACCATGCTGGGATGGAATCCTTCCTGTTAAAATGGATGCCCGAGCCGGTGAACAGACCGGCGAGACACAAAAACAGTTGTTGAACCGCATTCCGGTCGCCGCCAACCGGTCCAGATTGGGAGTGCGAATTTCAGGATTACCGGCACACCCCATCGCCCAAATCCCCTGATCATCGGTGAGAATAAAAAGAATGTTCGGCTTGTTGGTATCAATACTTGCCATGATCTCAGCTCCCAGTTGTGTTTACGCTAAATGATATCAGTTTCCTGCCTGGGATCAAGGTCAATCCGAACCACGTACGTCTTGCCGCGGTTGCAATTCTGCAAATCGAATCGGACGCACGCTCAGGGCTGTGCCAATTCGGCAGCCGGTTCAGGAGCCGGTTCGGGCGAAGCGTCTTCCCCCATATCCAGCCATCCGATGGTGTAAAGAAAGGCAATCACCACAGCTACCGGACAGACAAACCGCACAAACACGCCCCATACCGAGGCAAGAGTGTAAACATGCACTTCGGAGTTGTGCGAGGGATCATCCTTTAAACCGGCCAGAGCACTCCAGAGATGAACATCGGCGAAATTGTGCGAGCCATGCCGGATTTCATCGACGGCCAGCCGGATCCCCCATACCCAGCCAACGAACAATGCCGTCAGCAATCCGCCCAGTGCCAGCATCCAATCCGACGCCGTCTCCATGGTATCAAAAAAGCTGGGCTGGATTCGCGCGAACAGGGCTTGCAGAAAAAACTGAACCGGTCGAATCGAATCCCAGTTTTGAACGCTGACAGCACACAGCGTACCCAACAGGAATATACATCCGCCGAAGACCAGGGTCGCGTCGCGGCGTTTCCAACCGCGTTCATCGACCCAATAGGCCGTCACCACTTCCAGCAGACTGATTCCGGAGGTCAACGCGGCAACCATTAAAAGAAGAAAAAACAGGAAAGCCCACAGCATACCGAAAGGCATTTGGTTAAACACCGTCGGCAATGCCATGAACGCAAGTCCGGCCCCGCTGTCGGGAGCAAAACCAAGGGCGAATACGGCCGGAAACACCGCCAGTCCCGCCAAAAAAGCCACCAAAACATCCAATCCGACGATAGCCATCGTTGAAGTGAACAGATTCTGTTCTTTTGAAACATAACTGCCGTAGGTAATCATGGCGCCCATACCCAGGCTGAGGGAAAAGAATGCCAAACCCACGGCGACCAGAATACTTTCACCGCTAATTACCCTGAAATCCGGTCTGAGATAATACCGCACACCGGCCATGGCGCCCGGCAAGGTCAGTCCCCGGAGAATCAACAGAATCAACAACAGGAAAAGCAGCGGCATCAACAACTTGGATATCCGCTCAATCCCGGCTTGCACGCCCTTACAAACAATCGCAATGCAAAGTGCCATGAACACAAACAGGCACGCTATCGACAAAAACGGGTTGCTGATAAAAGCAACAAAAGACGCGCTGGCGGATTCCATCGTGTTGAATGCCAGTTTGCCTGTCAATGCCTTACCAATATAGCCTACCGTCCATCCGGCCACCACCGCGTAAAACGACAGAATCACAAAACCGGCAACCACGCCCATGACGCCCACCACGGTCCAGCGGTACTTGGTTACCAAGATCCCGATCAATGTGAACAAGAGGCCCCATCCGAAACTGCGCATGATCAGCATCAGTACGCCGCAAAAAATCATGCCAAGCCCAAACAACATGGCCATATTGCATGCCGGCGGATTAAGCTGTTTGAATGCGCCCACCGGATTACGCCGGGTATGTCGTCCCAACGATATTTCGCATAACATCACCGGCAACCCGATCAGCGCAACACAGATCAGATAAATCAGAACGAATGCGCCTCCACCGTGCTCACCGGTAATATAGGGGAAACGCCAAATGTTCCCCAAGCCTACCGCCGAACCGGCCGCCGCAAGAATAAAACCCAACCCCGAATTCCAGGTCTCGCGCTTTGATTGTTGCTTTTCCATAATCAACTCTCCGCCCGTTTGTTATCGTTCAAACCGGAATGCCCTTTCACACTGCTTTAATATGCCATAACCCGGTAAATATTCAACATTAAATCACACTACCCTTGCAAGACATAGAGAGCGATCGCGAGCGTCATGGCGACGGCGCCGAGACCGCGTTTGATGGTGACCCGCAGATCGACCTTGCGTTCGATATCGAGGTGTCCCATGCGTACCAGCAGTAATCCCAGGCCAATCGAGATCAGCCCCCGCGTCGATTGGATGATATTACCGAATACGGCGCCAATTTCCGCGAAACAGGCATACAGCAGGATCATGGCGCAAAACCAGCATACCGCGTAAGCCAAGGCGGAACGCCACGTACCCGGTTGGGCTGCCGCCGGCAACCGGTATAGGAACGGAGCCAATGCCAAACCGCATAGCGAATAGGTCAACACCGCGCCGAGCAGCGACCCGTGCAAGCTATCCAATCCGGTGCCGGCAACCAACCGGACAATTGAGAGATCGGACAGCGAATAGCCGACCACCGCGACACCTACAGCCAACAAACCGCGTAGCGGCGGCCGGCCACCGGCATCATTCAAAACGTAGACCCCGCCAACCGCCAGAACCACCGCCACCCACTGTTGCGGCGACAACCATTCGCCGCCGAACGTCACCGTCACCAAAGCCAGGAACAAAATCTTGGCACCCAGCAGAGGGGCCAGACGCGAGGCATCGATATGGCGAAGCGCCATAAACAATGCCTGCTGACCGAGAAGATAGAATCCGCCCGCGCCGAGCGTACCCAGGATGACATTGCGATTCCATTCCATATTGGCCGGATAGACCCATGGCAACAACACTAAAGCCATCACGCCCATCAAGGTATGCGAGACCACCAACAGCAACCAGGGGGAATGGCCGTGCCGACTGAAAAACGCGCGTGACAACAAATATGACAGCGATTGAAACGATGCCGCACCAAGCCCGAAAAGAATACCGTTCATTCTGTCGGCAACAATGCCAGATCGGGTTTGCGGGCGGCACGGGTTTCGTCGAGACGATCGACCGGTGTACTTACCGGACACGCTGCCAGCGATGCGGGATCGGTTTCCGACAATTGCGCGATTTCGATCATGGCATCGATAAATTTATCGAGCGTCTCTTTCGACTCGGTCTCAGTCGGCTCAATCATCAGCGCTTCGGGAACGGTCAACGGGAAGTAAACGGTAGGTGGATGGAATCCGCGATCGATCAGAGCCTTTGCCACATCAAAGGCGCGCACGCCGTTTTTGGCCTGCCGGGCGGCGGACAGCACGCATTCGTGTTTACAGACTTCATCCACTGCCTGATCGTAATATGGTTTAAGTTTATGGCGGATATAATTGGCGTTAAGCACGGCATTTTCGGAGACACGCATCAGTCCGTCCCCGCCGAGCATCAGGATATAGGCGTATGCTTTCAGGATAACACCAAACGACCCGTAAAACGGCGCCACATAACCTATCGAGTGCGGCCGGTTATAATCGAGGTAGTAACGTCCACTGGGTCGGCGACTGACAATCGATATCGGTAAATAAGGCACCAGTTTTTCGGATACGCCGACGGGTCCCGCACCGGGTCCGCCGCCGCCGTGTGGCGTCGCAAAAGTTTTATGCAGGTTGACATGAACGATGTCGAAACCGAGATCGCCGGGTCGGCAGCGGCCGAGCAAAGCATTCAGGTTGGCGCCGTCGCAATAGATCAGACCATCCACGTCCCGTACCATCCGGCAGATTTCCTTGACCTGATGATTAAACAATCCCAAGGTATTGGGACAGGTCAGCATCAGGCCGGCGACCTGATCCGTGAGCGCGTTTTTCAACAATTCGATATCCATCCGTCCATGATTATCCGACGGAATGGTTTCGACCTTGAAACCGGCAATAGCCGCCGTCGCAGGATTGGTGCCGTGCGCGGTATCGGGAATAAGGATCGTATCCTTCTTGTTGCCCTGATGCTTATGATAGGCAGCCATCATCAGAACCCCGGTCAATTCGCCATGAGCGCCCGCCATGGGCTGCATTGAAAAGGCGGACATCCCACAGATTTCACGTAGCAACCGATCGGTTTGGTACAACACTTCCAGGGCGCCCTGCACCAATCGCGCACCACCGGGAAGCTGGGGCAGCGACGGATGCAACGCCGTGTATCCCGGATCGCCCGCAATTGCCTCGGCCATTTTGGGGTTGTATTTCATCGTACAGGAACCGAGCGGATAAAACCCGTCATCGACACCGAAATTCTTTTTCGACAGTTCCGTGAAGTGTCGTACAACGTCCAGTTCAGACAATTCGGGGAGTTCCGCCGGTCTGTCGCGCAACAGGCGGCGATCGATATTGGCCTTGGCATCCACATCGGAAGATGGAATTCGGCTGGCGCGCCGGCCGGCAACCGATTTTTCAAACAGTAATTTCATACCAAATCCTCCAAGGCATCGGCCAAACGATCGATTTCATGGCGTGTTCTTTTTTCCGTGACCGCAACCAAAAGGCATCTCTCAAGCTCGGGATAGTAGCGTCCCAGTGGGAATCCGGCGGCCATTTTGCTTTCGATCAAACGCCCAACCGCTTCACCGGCGGCATACGGTAGCTCAATCACGAATTCGTTGAAGATCGATTTTTCCGGGAATTTACGTTTGACGCCGTCAATAGCGGTTAATTTTTGGCAGGCATATTCTGTCTTGTCGGCGATCAGGGCAGCCAGTTCGGCCAATCCATGCTTGCCCAGCAAACTCAGATAAGTGAGTGCGGTCAATGCACAGAGCGATTGGTTGGTACAGATATTCGAGGCCGCTTTCTCACGCCGGATATGCTGTTCGCGGGCTTGCAGCGTCAAAACAAATCCGTCACGTCCCTGCCGGTCGACGGTCCGGCCGGCAATCCGACCGGGCATTTTGCGTACATGCTTTTTGCGGGTAGCCATGAATCCCAGGTAGGGACCGCCGAAGTTCAGGCCAAGCCCGAGACATTGCCCTTCCCCGGTAACAATATCGGCATTCATAGCCCCGGGTGTTTTAACCATGCCCAAGGCAATCGGATAGCAACTCACTATCAACAGGGCGCCGGCCGCGTGGGCGGCTTCGGCCAGATCGCTGAAATCGTCGAGACAACCGAAAAAATTAGGATTTTGAACAATGACAGCCGCGGTTTTTTGATTGTTTAACTGTTCGATGATCCGGTCGCGATTGGCGCATCCGGCGCTTGGCGGTGTTTGAATCCGTTCAATTCCCAGGTTATCGGTATAAGATTGGATCATAATCCGGTGAATGGGACTGACGCTTTCGTCGATAATCAGGCTTTTGCGACCGCTAATCCGGATAGCCATGGTCAGGGCTTCGCAAAGCGCGGTCCCGCCATCATACATTGAAGCATTAGCAACATCCATATCCGTCAAACGGCATATCATGGACTGATACTCATAGATGGCCTGCAATGTTCCCTGAGATATTTCCGGTTGATACGGTGTGTAAGCGGTATAAAACTCACTGCGATAGACCAGGGCATTGACGGCGGCGGGCACAAAATGATCATAGTATCCCGCCCCCAGGAAACTGATCAGATCGGAAACATTCCGATCGGCCAGTCCAGCCATACGGGTTCGAACCTCCTGCTCGGATAATCCGGGATCGACACGAAGGGGGGCGCACCGCAGCTCTGCGGGTATATCATCGAACAATTGTTCCGCCGTCAAGCCCAATTCATCGAGCATGGCAAGGCGTTGTTCTTCGGTATTGGCAATAAACGGCATAAATTAATCGTTCCCGATATGTTTTTGATAGTCTTCCGCCGACATCATGCTTTCGACCTGGGCCGGATCGCTGACCTTGATTTTCACCAGCCATCCGCGGTTAAACGGATCGGCATTAATCAGTTCGGGTTCGTCTTCGACAGCCGAATTAACCTCGACGACTTTACCTGACAGCGGCGCATAAACATCGGAGGCGGCTTTGGTGGATTCGACCACGACCAGCTCGTTTCCCTGTTGCACGTCTTGATCCACTGTAGGCAACTCGACAAACGTAATATCACCCAGCGCGTTCTGGGCAAAATCGGTGATCCCAACCAGAGCGGTCCCTCCGTCGATTTTGACCCATTCATGTTGTTCGGTATAACGTAAGTTCGCGGGCACATTACTCATGACTTTAACTCCGTACTTTTGATTCGGCAGGTACCGCCCTTGTAGAGCGGTTTATCCTGCACAGTTGCGGTTAAACTTTTGCGGGTGGTCCGAATTTCAAGTTCCGTTCCGGTCACAGCATGTTCGATGGCGACATATCCCATACCGACGGCGGTTTCAAGCGCGGGCGAGAAGGCGCCGCTGGTGACCTTGCCGACAACGTGACCGTTAAAGAAAAGCTCGCTGCCGGCGGCGGGCCGGCGACGGGTATCGCAACCGAAAGCAACCAATTTGCGTGTCGCGCCGCGCTCAGCAATCGCGCGCACGGTTTCAACACCTATGAATTCATGGTCGTATGCGACAAATCGATCCATATCGGCTTCAACCGGATTACAAGTTGCATCAATATCTGTACCATACAAAGGATAATTCATTTCCAGTCGTAGCAGATCACGCGCGCCCAGTCCCGCCGGCGCCACGGCGTCATGGGCCAACAGTCGCGAAAACAGTTCCGGCAACGCATTGCCCGGCATAAAGATTTCGTAGCCCAATTCGCCGGTGTATCCGGTGCGGCTGACAATCAGATCATATCCAAGCCATTTCGCGCGTCGGGCCGAAAAAAATTTCAGCATCCCCAGATCTTCACCGGCAACCTCCGCCAACACCCGGTAAGCGGCGGGTCCCTGTACATCAAGTTTGCCCCACTCCGCCGATTGATCCGTCAGGATGGTATCCTGCGACAGATGCGTTTGGATCCATTCGAAATCCCGTGCAGCCGTATCCGCGTTGGCCACGACCAAATATTGGTTATCGTCCAGACGGATTGTGATCGTGTCATCAAGAATGCCGGCCTGCTCGTTAAGCAGCAACCCATAGCGGCATTTCCC
>PXCX01000330.1 GCA_003565195.1 PVC group bacterium
GCCGCCAACGAAACCGAACAGGCCATGGAGCAAGCATTTACCGCGGGCAAAAGCGCCGGCGAGATTAATCCGGTCTACATGATGGTCAACTCCAAAGCCCGCGGCAGCAGACAGCAAATTCGTCAGTTGGCCGGCATGCGGGGTCTGATGGCAAAACCGTCGGGAGAAATTATTGAACGACCGATTACCGCCAACTTCCGCGAGGGGCTCAGCGTCCTTGAATACTTTATTTCAACGCATGGCGCCCGCAAGGGGTTGGCGGATACCGCCCTGAAAACGGCAGATGCCGGATATTTGACGCGCAAGCTCGTGGATGTTGCCCAGGATGTCCGGATTATTGAACAGAATTGTCATACGCTTAACGGCATTTCAGTCCATCTTGAAACCGATGAGGATGCGGCGGTGGATGCGGCGGCAAAAATAGTTGGCCGGATCAGTTTGAACGAAATACATGATCCTGTTAGCGATGCGAAACTGGTTGATTCCGGTCAGCAAATCGATGAGGAAATCGCGGCCCGGATTGTGGATGCCGGTATTGAAACCGTCCGGATTCGCAGTGTGTTGTCATGTGAAACCCGCGGCGGGATTTGTGCCGTATGTTATGGCCAGGATCTTGCAACCGGGAAAGCGGTCGAAATTGGTTCCGCGGTTGGCATTATTGCTGCGCAATCGATTGGCGAACCTGGCACCCAATTGACGATGCGCACGTTCCATATCGGAGGCACGGCCAGCGCCGTGTTCAAGCAGCCGCATGTGATTGCCAAGCATGACGGGGTGGTGCAGTTCCATAACTTGCGTAGCGTGCGCAATACCGACGGTCGGGATGTCGTTCTGAACAAAAACGGTCTGGTGTTGGTTCTCGACGAAACGGGCCGCGAACTTGAACGTCATCCCGCCGCGATCGGCGCCGAAATCTCGGTCGAGGACGGCGGTCGTGTCAAGAAAGGTGAAAGTTTCATCCAGTGGGATCCTTATAGTGTGCCGGTTCTGGCGGAACACGGAGGGGTGGTCCGGTTTCAGGATTTCATCGAGAATGTGACGGTCAAAAAGGAAGTCGACCAGTCCACCGGGCTAAAGGGAACCGTCGTCCTCGAACACAAAGAAGATTTGCATCCCCAAATCGTGGTTGCCGATCCGCAAAGGCGCGGCGAAGCGGCCGTGTTGGCGCGTTACAGCATTCCTTCAGGCGCTCACGTGATGATCCGCGATGGCACAAAAATCACGGCTGGCACCGTGCTCGCCAAAACTCCCCGCAAGGAATCTAAAACCAAGGATATCACCGGCGGTTTGCCGCGTGTCTCTGAATTGTTTGAGGCAAGGACGCCGAAAAACGCCGCCGAAATTGCTAAAATCGAGGGCGTCGTCGATTTCGGTCCCAATCAACGCGGCCGTCGTTGCCTGCTGATCCGCGATGCGGTGACCGGTGATGAAGAACAACACTTGATTCCGATCAGTAAACATATTGTCGTTTTCAAGGGCGATTTTGTCCAGAAGGGGCAACCCTTGACCGAGGGACCGATTGTTCCCGAGGAGATTCTGGAGGTCTCGGGACCGCAGGCTCTGCAGGAATATCTCGTCGGTGAGGTCCAGGATGTTTACCGGTCGCAAAACGTTGAGATCAATAACAAGCATATCGAAATTATCGTGCGCCAGATGCTTCAGAAGGTGCGTATTTCCGAGCCTGGCGACACCGAATTCCTGTGGGGCGAACTGACGGATCGGCAACTGTTTCAAGAGAAAAACGAGGCGGCCGTGGCCGAGGGCCGCCGGGCTGCCGAAGCCACGCCGGCCTTGCTGGGCATTACCAAAGCTTCCCTGGAGACCGATAGTTTCATTTCCGCGGCGTCATTCCAGGATACGACCCGTATCCTGACGGAGGCGGCCACTCTGGGACGGGTTGACTTGTTACACGGTTTCAAGGAGAATGTCATCATGGGGCAGTTGATTCCGGGCGGCACCGGATTCCCGGCCTACCGTAACCTCAAACTGGCGGCCATGGCGGCACCGATTTCCGATGAGGAACTGGTTTTCGATGATGAAGAAAAAAATGTAGCGTTTCCAAGTTTAGACTTGTAATGTCAGTTTTTTTATGATACACATTTAGGTTTGTTGTTTTACGATATTGGAGAATATTATCATGCCTACCATTAATCAGATGGTTCGCAACGGTCGCGAACGCCAGCGCAGCACGGGTAAATCGCCGGCCCTGGCGAATTGTCCGCAACGGCGCGGGGTTTGTTTGCAGGTCAAAACGCAGACACCCAAAAAACCTAATTCCGCTTTGCGCAAGGTTGCCCGTGTACGCCTGACCAATGGGCAGGAAATATCTGCGTATATCCCGGGAGAGGGTCACAACCTGCAGGAACACAGCGTGGTGCTGGTTCGCGGCGGCCGGGTAGCCGATTTGCCCGGTGTACGGTATCATGTGGTGCGCGGTTCACTGGACGCGCAAGGGGTTGAAGGTCGCAAGCGTGGACGCTCGAAATACGGAGCGAAACGGGCAAAGACGAACTAGTAGCAGGGGACGGAGTCGATTATGGCGAGACGGCGAAAAGCAGAACAGCGCGAGATTCTTTCCGATGCGCTTTATAACAGTGAACTGGTGGCCCATTTGGTGAGCCACGTAATGCTCAACGGCAAAAAGTCGAAGGCCATCGGGATTGTATACGGTGCGATGAATAATCTTCGCGAGAAGACCAATCAGGATCCGATGGAAGTATTGATTCGCGCCATTGACAATGTTAAACCAAGGGTTCAGGTAAAGTCGCGCCGGGTTGGCGGCGCCACCTATCAGGTTCCCGTAGAGGTCAGTCCAGAGCGCCAGATGACGTTGGCGCTGCGCTGGATTATTCAGTTTTCCAAGCAGCGCAAGGGAGTTCCGATGGAGCGCGCATTGGCGCAGGAATTACTGGATGCATTCAACGAACAGGGTAATGCCGTCAAGCGCCGTGCCGATGTCTACCGGATGGCGCAGGCAAACCGCGCGTTCGCGCATTATCGTTGGTAACTTAACCCGACGGTCGTGCGACGGCGTTTCTATACAGGTAAGCGATATGATGGTTTCGCAAAAGAAAAAAAAATCGACGGCAGCGCAGACGGCCGGGGCTCGTGAGGCTTCCGGACGTCGTTGTGCGCTTGAGAGGTTGCGTAACCTCGGAATCATTGCCCATATCGACGCCGGCAAAACGACCGTTACCGAACGGATGCTGTTTCTTTCCGGAAGGGTCCACCGTATGGGCGAAGTCCATCAGGGTACCGCTGTCATGGATTGGATGGATCAGGAAAAAGAGCGTGGCATCACGATTACCTCCGCGGCGACTACCTGTTTCTGGAAGGAACACCAGGTTAACATTATCGATACCCCCGGGCATGTCGATTTTACCATGGAAGTGGAACGCGCGTTGCGTGTGCTGGACGGCGCGATCGGCGTGTTTTGCGGTGTCGGCGGGGTCCAGTCGCAGTCCGAAACCGTCTGGCGTCAAGCGGACCGCTACCGCGTGCCGCGTTTGGTTTTTATCAATAAAATGGATCGTGTCGGCGCTGATTTCGACGGTGTAGTGGCTGACATACGCGAACGTCTGGGTGCCGCGGCCGTTCCGTTGCAGATTCCGATCGGCAGCGAGAATGCATTTCGCGGAATGGTTGATTTGGTTTCGATGCGTGCCTTTATGTATGATCTTAACAAGGTCGATGATGTTCACAGGGCCGATCAAACGGTCATGGATGAACAACCGATCCCTGAATCCGTGTCGGTGGAAGCGGAGCGCGCGCGGGCTGCTTTATGTGAGCGTGTGGCCGAAGTCGATGAGGCAACCACCGATGCCTACCTGGTCAATCCTGATTTGACGCCGGAACAATTGCAGACCGGCTTGCGGCGCGCAACCATTGGCGGTCGCCTTTGCCCGGTACTCTGCGGCAGCGCCTTGCGCAACATGGGGATCCAGCCGCTGTTGGATGCCGTGGTTGCCTACCTTCCGTCGCCGCGCGAGGTGTCGAGCGTTCGCGGGCATCATCCGCGCGATGGTCAGGTTAGCGAGCGTGCTGCCGACGATTTCGAGCCCGTCAGTGCCCTGGCGTTTAAAATCATGGCCGATCCCTATGTCGGGCGCCTGGCGTTTCTGAGAGTGTACTCGGGCCAGGTCCGTAAAGGACAGAATTTGTATAATCCACGGACCGCCAAACGGACACGGGTGACACGCTTGCTGCTTTTACACGCCGAGGCGCGTGAAGAGGTCGAGACACTGTATGCCGGCGAGATCGGCGCGATTGCCGGAATGCGCGAAATCGCCACCGGCGATACCCTCTGCGCCGAGAACCAGCCGATTCAACTGGAGAAAATCAGTTTCCCGCAAAATGTCATCGCGATGGCGATCGAACCGCGCACTCAGGCCGATCAAGACCGTTTGCTTGAAGCACTGGAATCGCTCGCCGCCGAGGATCCCAGCCTGAAATTGTTTCGCGATGCCGAAACCGGTCAAACGTTGATCGGCGGTATGGGCGAGTTGCATCTGGAAATCGTGCGTGACCGTATTGCGCGTGAGTTCAAAGTGACGGCTAAAGCCGGAAAACCGATGGTTGCGTATCGCGAAACGATTACCCAGACCGCCGCAGCCTCGCACGTGTTCGATCGCGAAATCGGGGGGCAGCGTCAATTTGCGCGGGTCGATGTTGAGCTGTCTCCCCTGGAGCGGGGTGCCGGCGTGGTGGTCAGCGGGAAACCGCCTGAAACCGAGATTCCCGCCGAATTTCGCAAGGTTGTCAAAGAAGGGGTCCGCGATCAGTTGGCCACCGGCTGGCTGGCAAATTACGCGGTGACCGATGTATCCGTCAAGCTTGTCGGAGGCGCATATTACCCCGATTTTTCCAGCGCAGTAGCTTTCCGTACGGCGGCCACCCTGGCGGTTCGCGAGGCATTGCAACAGGCGGCGCCCCGCATTCTGGAACCCTGGATGAACCTTGAAGTGGTTACCCCCGATGCCCATTTGGGCGATATTTTGGGTGATATCAACAGTCGTCGCGGCAGTGTCAAGGAAGTGGTTACGCGCGGTTCAACCCAGTTTGTGCGCGCCGCCGCGCCGCTGGCCGCTTTGTTCGGTTACGCGACCGCCATCCGTTCGCTCAGCCGAGGTCGCGCCGCCTATACCATGGAGCCGGGCGGCTTTGACGTCATGCCATCCGATCTCCAAGAACAATTGATGCAAGGATAAGCGAGAGCATAATGCAGGAACAAATAATACGGATCCGCTTGAAAGCGTATGATCACAGGGTGTTGGACCAGTCCGTGACCGAAATCGTCGATACAGCGCGTAATACCGCAGCGCGTATTTCCGGCCCGATTCCGATTCCAACCCGGATCGAACGGTTCACCGTCAACCGCAGTCCGCATGGTGACAAGAAGTCCATGGACCAGTTTGAAATTCGTTCGCACACGCGAGTCCTGGACATCATTGAGCCGACTGCCCAAACGGTTGATGAATTGCGTAAACTGAACATGCCGGCAGGGGTCGATATCACGATCAAAATGCTTTCCTGACGGACGGATGGCGAAGATTGACTTTTAGCGTTTAACGAAACAGGCATAATATGACAGGATTAATTGGAGAGAAAATCGGCATGACCCGGGTTTTCGATGCTGACGGCGGGCAAATCCCGGTAACGGTGTTGCGGGCGGGTCCTTGCCATGTCTTACAGCGCAAAACCCGTGCGCGCGACGGATACGAGGCCTTGCAGTTGGGGTATGGCGTTCAAAAGGAGCAACGGGTCGACCGTGCCCGCAAGAACCATTGTGCAGCCGCCGGGGCGCCGCCCTTGCGCGCGATCCGTGAATTCCGGGTTGATGCCGACTGCGCGGCCGCCCAGGGCGAACAAGTGACCGTCGATCAGTGTTTCGCCGAAGGCGATTGGGTCGATGTTGCAGGAGTTACCAAAGGCAAGGGGTTTGCCGGGGTGTTGCGGCGTCACAACATGGGCGGCGGTGTGGTGAGTCATGGCGGCCATTCCAAGCGCCGTCCTGGCTCGATCGGCAACAGCGCCACGCCGGCGAGAGTCCAGAAGGGCAAGTCGATGCCCGGTCATATGGGGCATGTCAAGGTTAAGCAGCGCAATCTAAAAGTCATAAAAATCGATCCTGATCAGCATCTCTTGCTGGTGCACGGCGCGGTGCCGGGACCCAACGGGGCCATGGTCATGATTTGCGAGGCATTGAAAAAGACGAGGCGATCCGCATGAGTACGTTAAAAATCTATGATGGCGATGGCGAATGTATTGGCGAGATGCCGATTGCCGCAGGCGATCTTGAAGCGCATAAAGGTACCCAGGCAGTGCATGATGCTGTGGTTGCCTATCTGGCGAATCAACGCGCTGGGACGGCATCGACCCGCAGTAAAGGCATGGTTGCCGGCAGCAATCGTAAACCCTGGCGTCAGAAAGGCACCGGCAGGGCACGCGCCGGCTACCGGCAGTCCCCGATTTGGCGAGGGGGCGGCGTGGCGTTTGGACCGCATCCGCGGTCGTTTAAACGCAAATTACCGCGCGGCGTGGCACGCTTGGCCTTTCGGCGTGCGTGGCATGATCGGGTCGCCGAGGGCGCTGCGCGGGTGGTCGCCGCCGTACCCGCGCTGGAACCGCCCAAAACACGGTTGATGACGGCCTGGTTGAAGGCTCAGCAGGCAAACGGATCGACGTTGCTGATATGTGATCGGATCAGTGAACCGCTGCGCCTGGCAGCCCGCAACATTCCCGGTCTTGAACTGGTTACCGCGGCGCATGTGAATACCTATCAAGTATTGCGGTATGCCGCGATCTTGGTCTTGCAGGATGCCATGCCCGCCTTGAACCAACGCCTTGGAGCGGAGGACGCAGCATCATGAAAGAAGCCCAACAGATCCTGATCGCGCCGCAGATTTCGGAAAAGAGCAGTCAGCAAACCGAAACTTTAAACCGCTATTTTTTCCGGGTCCATCCGCAGGCCAACAAGCTGGAAATCAAGCATGCGGTGGAGACACTCTTCAAGGTTTCGGTGCGCAAGGTCAATACCATGAACATGCCCGGCAAACCCAAACGCGAGCGATCGATGAAGTATGGACGTACCTCGGCGTGGAAACGCGCGGTGGTCACCCTTAAAGAGGGCGATTCCATTGATCTGGCTTAACCATTAAAGGGATACGGTTATGACATTAAAAAAATATAAACCGGTGACGCCCAGCCTGCGTTTCACCGTGTCGTCCGTGACGGAAGGGATGTCGCGTCACAAGCCGCACAAGGCGCTGGTCAAGGCATCCAAAAGGAATGCCGGGCGCAACTCGGCCGGACGCATTACGGTGCGCCATCGCGGCGGTGGCCATAAGCGCAAAATTAGGGTTATTGATTTTAAACGGGATAAACACGGTGTTCCGGCGCGGGTGGCTTCGATTGAATACGATCCGAACCGGTCCGCCCGCTTGGCGCTGCTGGCTTATGCCGATGGCGAAAAACGCTACATTCTGGCGCCTGCCGGTGTGGTGGCGGGAATGACGCTGTTTTCCGGACCTGACGCTGAAGCGGCGCCCGGTAATGCGATGCCGCTGTCGGCGGCGCCGTTGGGTTCGCAAATCCATAGTATCGAACTGATTCCCGGACGCGGCGCCAAGCTTGTGCGCGGCGCCGGCATGTCCGCGGTGCTGATGGCGCGCGAAGGCAAGTATGCCCAGGTCAAACTACCGTCCGGTGAAATTCGCCGGATCAATGCGGCATGCATGGCAACCCTGGGACAGGTCGGCAATTCCGATCACGCCGGCGTCAGCCTCGGAAAAGCAGGCCGCAAACGGTGGCTCGGCATCCGTCCGACGGTGCGCGGGGTCGTCATGAATCCCGTCGATCATCCGATGGGCGGTGGTGAAGGACGCTCCTCGGGTGGCGGACACCCAGTGTCGCCCTGGGGTAAATTGGCCAAAGGCGCGAAAACCCGCGCAAGACGTAAAACCAGCAACAAATATATTGTCAGCCGGAGAAAATAATTATGGGACGCTCAATCAAAAAAGGTCCCTTTGTGGACGAATGCTTGATCGAGAAAGTTGCAAAACTTGATCGCAGTGGAAAAAAACGACCGATCAAAACCTGGTCGCGCCGTTCGATGATCATTCCGGATTTTATCGGGCATACCTTTGCGGTGCATAACGGCAAACAGCATATATCGATTTTTATTACCGAAAACATGGTTGGCCACCGGCTCGGCGAGTTTGCTCCCACGCGAACTTTCCGGCGGCATGGAACCCATACCGACCGGTCGCCGGCGGCATTGAAATAGAGGGAAGCGTTAACTTCTGAACCGTGAACCCCTCCAGATAAAAAAGTCGTTGCATTGATGATTTGGTTATGTTAAGATACCCGTCTTTTTCGATCAAGCGCTATTGGCTTGGCGCAAGCCTTGTGCTGGTGGTGTTGGCGGTGCTCGGACCGGCGCGCGCCGAAACGGTGCCCGAACCGGCGCCGATCCGGCAGGTGTTGATTGAGGCGCTGGCCGAAGCGCGCGCCGAAGCCGATGGCTTGCGGGCGCGGCTTGAGGCTCTGCAATTCGGGTTGCACGCTGGCGCCTGGACACCGGATGCGGTGGATGGTTCGCTGGATGCCGACGCGATGGCGTCGTTGCGGATTCTGGATGTCAACCGCGAGTTGCGGATGGTGATTCTGAATGGCGGCCGCCGCGAAGGGTTGCGTGCCGGCATGCGTTTTGGTTTGATGCAGGACGGCCGGCCGACGGCTCAAGTGCGCCTGACCGATGTGCGCCATGCGGTTAGCGGCGCGGTGATTGAACGCGAAGAATCGCAGCGGGAGGCCTCGATCTCCGACCGGCCGGTGTTGCTGCGAGAGTCGTGGTGAAGAATGTGGATGAGGGAGCAGTAAGAATGAACGTCGAATCGACAGCAAAATATATGCGGATCTCGCCCGATAAGGTGCGCCCCTTGATGCGTAAGGTGTGCGGTTTGCCGGTTAACGATGCCTTAAGCATGATGCAGTTCAGTCCCCGTAAAGGGGCGGCCATGATTCGTAAAGTCATGCGGGCAGCCGTGGCCGATGCCGTGAACAATCATCAGGGCGATGCCGAAGAGTTACGGGTGGCGCGCGCGTTCGTGACCGCCGGGCCGTCGTTGCGGCGCTATTGGCCGCGAGCCCGCGGGTCGGCCTCGCCGATCCGCAAGCGAACCAGCCATATCACGGTTGAATTGACCGATGGCCGCGACGCGACGCCGGATTCCAGTCCGGATCAGGCGGCGGGCAATTCGTGATTTTAATAAGGGAAACAGTTTGCAACAGCTAACCATAAAAAGGGATCAAACCTACGCGGTCTAGAACCGCGGTGAATCCAGCGTGATCGGTGGCGACATCGACACGTGAATGCAAAAGGAGCCGTCTTGGGACAGAAAATCAATCCAATCGGTATGCGTACGGCAGTCAATCATGACTGGCGCTCGCGATGGTATGCCGACGGCCGGCAATTCGGCGCTTATCTTAACGAAGATCAACGCATACGCGACCATCTGCGACGCCGTCTCGAA
>PXCX01000200.1 GCA_003565195.1 PVC group bacterium
AACGCTAACAGGCAAGTCAGCGATGCGGCAAGGGTAAGGGTGTTGGTGAATTTCATGTTTTTTTCTTTCTTATGATGTGATGGTTTCGGTGTTCTGATATCGAATGCTAAAGAGTCACTAACGCGGTCGTTAATAATACGGGGTCTCGCTTGCCAGGCATGTCGACGTGAGTATTTGCTGGGCGGTGATTCCTCCTTGTTGATGATGAATGTCTATCCTCATGCCCTGTTTCTTCGAGAGGCCATGAAGGGCGTTCGATAAGAAGTATGCCCAAATACCATGAGGGTTATGTGAGCATCGCTTGAGAATTTGATGACGCAGTCCGGGATATGTTCATCGTGCGCATCTCGAAAAAACGATCGCGTTCATCAAAAACTTATCGCGCGCTCACGGGGGATTAGCCCGGCGATGATTTTATATGGATGACGCCGGAGCAGCGGCCATGCATGGATACGTTCAGTCCCGAGCATGTCGGCGATCATGGTTCAGCATATCATCAGCGGAGGAATCGAAAATGAAATATTTAGGCACGGAATCTCCAGACCAAACTGTTCGACGGATCCTTAGGGAACATTCGGTCATTTGTCGCGACGAATTGTTGGCGGCGCTGGCCCTCGATACTGAAGAACTCGATAGGATTTTGGACCAACTGATCCGGCGGGGTGAGGCGGAGACCTTGCGCCCCTTTTTCGCGGATAGCAAGGCACCCTGTTTCTATCGTTTTATCCGCAACACCGACTATCGCCATCTGCACGTTCAAGTGTGAATACACATTGTTGCCGCAGCGTTATTCGCGCACCTGTCCCTTGCCTTTGACCACGAACTTGTAGGTTGTCAATTCCTCAACCCCCATGGGGCCGCGCGCATGGATTTTATCGGTGCTGATTCCGATTTCGGCACCCATTCCAAATTCGCTGCCATCGGTAAAGCGGGTTGAGGCATTGGCGTAAACGGCGGCGGAATCGACTGCGACACAGAATTTCTTGCGAGCGGCCGCATTCTCGCTGACAATCGCATCAGAGTGATGCGAGCCGTAGCGGTTAATATGCGCGATCGCTGCATCGTCCGAAGGCACAATGGCGATTGCCAAAATCAGATCGAGATATTCCTCCGTCCAGTCGGATTCGGTAGCGGGCATGATATCCGGAACGATGGCGCGGGCAGCCTCGTCGCCGCGCAAGGTCACGTTCAGCTCAGCCAGGCGTGCCGCGATGATCGGCAGGATATTGGGTGCGATGGTTTCATGAATCAACAGTTTTTCGATGGCGTTACAAACGCCGGGTCGTTGACATTTGGCGTTTTCGACAATTGCCAGCGCCATATTCGGATCGGCCTCGGCATCGATATAGACGTGACAGACACCTCGATAATGTTTAATCACCGGTACCCGTGCATTTTGCATGACTGCCCGTATCAATCCTTCACCGCCGCGTGGTATAATCAGATCTACCAGGCCTTCGAGCTGAACAAGGTGTTGAATGGCGGCGCGATCGGTGGTGGAGACAAGCTGGACGGTGTCGGCGGGCATGCCTTTGCGGGCGCCGCCCGCTTGCAAGGCGGCCACGATGGCCGCGTTGGACTGGGCGGCTTCCCGGCCGCCGCGCAAAATCACGGCGTTGGAACTCTTGAAGCATAAGACAGCGGCGTCCGCCGTCACGTTGGGGCGCGCTTCGTAAATAATCCCGATCACCCCAATCGGAACCCGCGTTTTCAGGATTTCCAGACCGTTCGGTCGAATCCAGCGGCTGATCACGCTGCCGACGGGATCTTTCTGGCCGGCAATGTTCCGAACGCCTTTGATCATCGCGGCGATTCGAATATCGGTCAGTTCCAACCGGTCAAGCATTGCTGCGTTTAGCCCGGATTGACGGGCGTTTTGCATGTCCTGCTGGTTGGCCGCCTTGATATCAGCTCTGCGCGCATCCAGTTCGTCGGCCATCGCCTGCAATATTACATTCTTTCTGCGTGCCGAGATAGATGTCAAGGCACGCGAAGCGATCACGGCACGTTCACCCATGGCTTGTATTTCAATCTGAGTATCCATAATAGGTCCTCCTCTAATCAGCAAAGGATGCCGGCACGATGGTCCCGATATCCTCGCCGTTAATGATCCGGCGCAACACTCCGGTTTTGCGGCCGTCGGCGATGACAGCCGAACAGCCGCTGCGGGCGACATCCAGCGCCGCACGCAGTTTGGTGGCCATTCCGCCGCGCGACATGGCGTCATCATGCGGCAATATACATGCCAGGGTTTTACGGTTGACTTTATCAATGCAGGGTATCCGGCGTGTCCGGCCATGCGTGTCCGGCGTCCGGATGCCGTCAACCGTGGTCAGCAAAATCAAGACGTCAGCCCGCAACATTTTGGCAACCAATCCCGCCAACACATCGTTATCGCCCAGTTTTGAAATGCCGGCACGGATTTCTTCATCGGCAACCGCATCGTTCTCGTTGACAATCGGGATTACGCCATATCGCAAAAGGTTTTCGATGGTGCGGCGTGCATTCATGGCGCGGACCTTATGATTAAAATTGTCATGGGTCAAAAGAACTTGAGCCACCTTGCATCCGCGTTCGGAAAACAGTTTGTCATAGCTCGCCATCAAGCGGCATTGTCCAATGGCCGCCGCCATCTGCAAGTCGGGTAATCGTTCCGGCCTTTTGGTCATGCGCAAGGCTTGCATGCCGGCGCCGATGGCGCCCGAGCTGACCAGCACCACTTCCATTCGACTTGAATGGAGGGCCGCCAGTTCCTGGGTCAAAACACGAAGACGCCGGATATCCGGACGGCCGGTCTTTTGAACGAGAACCCGACTGCCCACCTTAACCACAATACGGCGCGCATCCTGAATGACTTCGCGATAACGTAGTGATACCTTCATGTTTATCTTCGGCAACCTTTGCTTACTTGTCCGCAAATAGCCCTGTTCAATACCATATCAGTCGCGAATTGTCGAGTTCCGCCTTTGCGCTGGACCAATTAAAATCGATATTCAGATTGTCAAGCAGGCGCACTGAAAAGCCATAGAGCCGGTAGCGTCGAACAGGTTGGTCATCCAACAGTTCATCGCTCGCCCCTTCGTCTATCGCCGGCCGCCTTTTTAGCGCTCCAGGGATCACGTAGTGGTGCGATACGGTTGAAAACCGGCGTGCCCGGCTGGCTGTCCAGGGGATCGACAAAGAAATAGCCCCGGCGTTCGAACTGGTAACGGTCGCCGGCGGCGGCATTGCGCAAGCCGGGTTCGATGTAGGCGGTCACGCTTTCCAGCGAATGCGGGTTGAGATGATCGAGAAACGAGCCGCCTTCAGATACATCGTTCGGGTCGGGACACAGGAACAACCGGTCGTAAAGACGAACCGGAGCCTTCACCGCCTCGCTTGCCGGAACCCAATGAATGGTGCCGCGCACTTTGCGGCCGTCTGGCGCCGTCCCGCCGCGGGTGGCCGGATCGTACCGGCAATGCACCGTATGCACCACGCCATCGGCATCCTTTTCGCAACCGGTACATTCGACAATATAGGCGTACCGTAAACGCACTTCGCGGCCCGGGGTCAGACGCCGGAATTTGGAGGGCGCCGATTCCATGAAATCGTCGCGTTCGATATAAAGTTCACGCCCAAACGGGATGTCGCGCGTTCCCGCACCGGGATCTTCCGGATTGTTGATGGCGCTCATGATTTCCGGTTGATTTTCCGGATAATTGTCAATTACCAGTTTGACCGGATCCAGTACGGCCATAACGCGCGGCGCGGTTTGGTTGAGTTCGTCGCGCAGGGTATGTTCCAACAATGCCATATCGGTTACGCCGTCGAATTTGGTCACGCCAATCCGCCGGCAGAATCGACGAATGGATGTCGGCGTATAACCGCGGCGTCGCAAACCGGCCAGGGTTGGAATGCGTGGATCGTCCCATCCGGCAACCCGTTTTTCCTCGACCAACTGCAGTAACTTGCGTTTGCTCATGACGGTATAGGATAGGTTCAACCGTGAAAACTCGATTTGGCGCGGATGATACACTTCCAACGCGTCCAGCAGCCAGTCGTAAAGCGGTCGATGCACCTCGAACTCCAGCGTACAGAGCGAATGGGTGATTCCTTCGAATGAATCCTCGAGGCCATGCGCGAAATCGTAGGTGGGATAAATACACCAGCGATCGCCGGTACGGTGATGATGCGCGCGTTTAATCCGGTAGAGCGCCGGATCGCGCAAATGCAGATTGGGCGAAGCCATATCGATCTTGGCACGCAAAACGTAGGCTCCATCGGGAAACTCGCCGGCGCGCATGCGCTGAAAAAGATCGAGATTCTCTTGGATTCCACGCTCGCGATGAGGGCTTTGCTTGCCCGGCCGGGTGGGAACGCCACGGTAGGGTTTGAACTGTTCGGGCGTTAAGTCGCAAACATAGGCGTTGCCGTCGCGAATCAGTTTCACAGCACATTCATACATCTGCTCGAAATAGTCCGAGGCGTAATACAGGTGCTTCCCCCAATCGAAACCCAGCCAGCGCACGTCCTCCTTGATCGCGCGCACGTATTCCTCGCTTTCACTTTCCGGATTGGTATCATCAAACCGTAAATGACAACGGCCTTTGGTTTCCGCCGCAATACCGAAATTAAGGCAGATTGATTTGGCATGCCCGATATGCAGGTAACCGTTGGGTTCCGGCGGGAAACGCGTCCGGATATTGTTATGTTTGCCGGCTTGCAAATCCTCCGCCACGATCTGGCGGATGAAATCGCCGGTCTCCAGATCGGGCGCTGCTTCAGGTTTTTCGGTGGACGTCATATCATGCTCCGCTGCCCGCATCCCGGTAGCGCGATTGCAAGGCTTTAAGTTGTTTTTTGCCAAGACGGCAACCTGCGGCTTCCAGATCTTCTATGGCATACAAGATGCGCCGCAGACACAGATCGCGACCCAGCAACAGCATGCTGTCGAACAACGGTAACGATACCTTGGCGCCGCAGATCGTGATGAAAAACACCGGCAACAACTTCTTTAACTTGATGTTTTCCAAAGCACTGACGCGATCGAACAGGGCACGTACCGTTTCGCTTGTCCATTCCGTCGTTTGTTCGATTTCCCATTGTGCCAGGCGCAGACGTTCCATGAGCTGTGTAGTCTCGTCGCCGGCCTGTCGCAACAATTGCGGCGTCGTGTCCGGCAACCGGTCGGCGAACAGAAAAGACGACATCGGCACCAAATCCGTCAATTGATTCAATCGCGGTTGTGCCATCTCGAGGATGCGTGTCCAGACGTTTTGGTTGAGTCGCCATTGCTGTAATCGTTCTTGAAGTTCGTCGATCGTCAAGGCGCGTAGCCGGCGTGCATTAAATTCGCGGAGTTTGCCGACATCGAAGACCGGGCCGCCTAAGCTGATGCGGTCCAAATCGAACTGGTCGATAAATTCCGTCAACCTAAACTCTTCGCGGCCATCGGCAAAACTGTAGGCGACCAGACCCAGAAAATTCAGCAACACGTCGGGCAGGAAACCGGCTTCACGGTAATACAGTATGCTGGTTGGATTTTTCCGTTTCGACAGTTTCGAGCGGTCCGGATTGCGTAACAACGGTAAATGTGCGAATTCCGGCGGCTGCCAGCCGAAGGTCTGGTACAGCAACACGTGTTTGGGGGTCGAACTGATCCATTCCTCACCCCGGATCACATGACTGATATCCATCGCATGGTCGTCCACCACATTGGCAAGATGATAGGTGGGATAGCCGTCGGACTTGAGCAGGATCTGATCGTCGATGCCGGCCCACGGAACGACGATCTCGCCCCGCAACCGGTCCTGCCAGCGGCAGTCGCCGTCAATCGGGGAACGCAACCGGAAAACATGCGTTTCAGACGCATCGACACGGCGGCGGGCTTCCGTTGCAGCAATCCCGGCACAGGCCCGGTCATATCCCTGAAACTCGCTTTTGGCGGCGATCTGGGCGGCGCGCACTGCTTGCAGTCGCTCGGTTGTACAGAAGCAGGGATAAACCTGTCCGCTATCCCAGAGTTGATTGACATGGTCGCGATAGATACCGGTTCGCTCGCTTTGACGATAGGGTCCCTGCTGACCGCCCGTATCCGGACCTTCGTCCCAGTCGATGCCCAGCCAGCGTAAAGCCTTGATGATTTCGGTTTCCGACGCCGCGGACGACCGCAGACGATCGGTATCCTCGATACGCAGGATAAACTTGCCGCCGTGACGGCGCGCGAAAGCGAGGTTGAACAGCGCGATATACGCTGTCCCGATATGAGGTGCGCCGGTCGGCGACGGCGCGATACGTGTGCGAACAGTCATGATATGTCTTCCTTTGGTGACCCGCTATAATCACAAAAACGAGCGGATATTGCAAGACTACAGTTGACGTCGCTGAAGTTTCGCGAAGTTTCGCGATATTTCAAAAATGACATTGCGCATCGAGGGTAACCGTTACCGGATACGGGAGCCGGTGGTCGCGGCGGCAACGGAGATATGTTTCAGTCCCTTGACGGTTTTAAGGCATTTGGTTAGCGCATCAATGCGGTTCGGCTTACCGCGTACGGCAACGATCTCAAGACAGTTATCGTGGTCAAGATGGACATGTTGGGTTGATATTACCAAGTCCAGGAAATCGTGTTGTATTTCGGTCAGCTTGACGGCCAGATCCCGTTTGTGATGATCGTAGACAAGGACAATGGCGCCGGCCACATCGTGGCCCGAACGCCATTCCTTTCCCACCAGGCTGGCACGGATCAAATCGCCGACGGCCTTCGACCGCGTGGGACAACGGTCATCCCGGATTTTGGCATCGAATTGGTTGAGCAGTTTTTCGTCCAAAGACACACTGAAACGGGTTAACGGCATGGTTGCTTCCTTATTTATCCATCATGAACCGGAGCTGATAATTGCGTTTGGTTTTATATATGGACAATTTACAGTAACGCGGGGTCTGAAGGCAATCAAAATACTTGGACCTGCATGATTGAAGTTTTACAAGAAAACGGTTTTCATGCTATAATCCGTGTTTTGCAGTTCAAACCAAACATGTTTGAGATTTCCTGTTCTTAAAGAAAGCCGCATGCAATCTTTGCCTGAACCGAAAAACATCATCAATCCGGCACGCTGGTTATTGCTGGCGGCGATTGTCGGCATGGGGGTGGTGTTGTTCCATTTCCAAGGCAGCACTACCGAGACCGGCGCTTATGGCCGGTCGGCGATTACCTGGCTGGTGGCGCAATGGAATGCACCGGGCGGCGCCGCATCGCACGGCTGGTTTATTTTGCCGGTCAGCGCGTTGATGGTCTGGCGGCGGCGGCGGGATTTGGCGGCGGCACCGAAACGCGTCGCATATGCCGGGTTGCTGGTGGTGATTGCCGCCTTGATGCTGCATTGGGTCGGATTACGCGTCCAACAATCGCGGCTGGCGCTTTTTGCGATCATCGGCTTGACCTGGGGGATACCCTGGTTCCTGTACGGTCCCCGGGTCGCCCGTCTGCTGGCGTTCCCGTGCGGTTACCTGATCTTTGCGGTGCCGTTGAATTTCCTTGAGGAACGGACGTTTCCGTTGCGTTTGCTGGTCAGCCGGATATCCGCGCATTTGCTTAACGGTCTGGCCTTACCGGTACGCCGGGTGGGGACGGCCATCTATTCGTTGCGACCGGATGGTTTTCATTTCGAGGTGGCGGATCCATGCAGCGGTCTCAACTCCCTACTGGCATTACTGGCCTTGACCACGGCATACGCCTGGCTGACGCAGAGAGGGTATTGGAGGCGCGGTATCCTGGCGTTATCAGCGTTTCCGCTGGCGGTAGCGGCCAATGTTGTGCGGATTGTTACGATTGCCCTGGTTGCCGAGTATATCGATCCCCGAACCGCCTTAACCTTGTACCACGATTATTCCGGATTCATGATTTTTGCCGTGGCCGTTCTGCTGATGCTGGCGCTCAGTGCGCTGCTTAACGTTCCCTGGCTTAAAAGGATGCGACAATGGAAACAACAGGTATCAAACCGCTGCTGATTGTGCTGGCGTTGATGGTGGCCACGGCCTGGGCCGCGTCCCGGGTCGGTGAACCCGAGTTGGCGTCCGCCATCGGTGTGACCCGCGCTTTGCCGCGCCAGGTCGGTCGTTTTAGCGGCCATGAAGTGCTGTATTGCGCGGAAGCCGATTGCGCGGAAGCTTATGGCGCCGATAAATTCGACGATCCCTCGACGGCCGTCTGTCCGTTGTGCGGCGGCGACCTCGATACCATGGCGCCGATCGAACGCAAATTATTGCCCGAAGGCACCGAGGTGGTCCGCGCGTTTTACCGCGATTCGCAGGGGTCATCCTTTTTCGTCTCCCTGGTTATCGGTGGACGCGATCGCATGAGTCTGCACCGTCCGGAGAACTGTCTGCCGGGTCAGGGTTTATCGATTCGCAACAGCCGGGTTTTGGAAACGCCGTTGGCTGGTGGAGGCCAGTTGCACACCCGCTTACTGGATGTACGCCGCCAGGTGGGTGGTTCGGATGCGGCGGTATTCAGTCATTTTACCTATTGGTATATTGCGCCGGGCCGTGAAACACCCTCGCAATGGTGGTTATATGCCTGGATGGCAGCCGACCGCTTGATCCATTCCCGCATGGATCGGTGGGCCTACATTGCGGTTGCCCATGATTACAATCCTTTACATGAAGACGAGTCGCTGGAAAAAATGCGCGCGTTCCTGGCTGGCCTGCGACCGTTGATTATCAAGCCATGGTGAAACAATGAAACCGATAAAAGACCGGACCGTATGTGATAATTCCGACCGTCGCCGCTGGCTCAAAGCCGGCTTGGGCGCTTTGGCGGTGAGTACGCTGCCGGCGCTCGCGCGACGGACAAAAGCCCAGACGGCGCAGCGCGGTTTGATCGGCACCGTTCGCTCCCCCTTTTTCGAAGCGTTGGATGGTCGCGCCATCCGTTGTCTGTTGTGTCCCCGGGGTTGCCGCCTGACGGACGGCCAACGCGGACCCTGCCGTGTCCGTGAAAACCGTGGCGGTGAATGCATCAGCCTGGTCTACGGCAATCCTTGCATCGTCCAGGACGATCCGGTCGAGCGAAAACCTTTTTACCATGTGTTACCCGGGACGCGCGCGCTTTCGGTGGCCACTGCCGGCTGCAATATGTCGTGCAAATTCTGCGAAGTATGGGATACGGCGCTGGTGGATCCCGAGGACGTGTTTGCATACGCGTTGTCGCCCCAGGATATCATGGCCCAGGTTCAGGCCGCCAACCTGAAATCGGTGGCCTATACCTTTGGCGAACCGGTGGTGTTTTTCGAGTATATGAAGGATATTGCCCGATTGGCGCGTCGTGACGGCATTAAGAACTTGCTGCACACCAACGGCTATATCGAGCGTGATCCGTTGGAAGATCTGATTCCATACCTGGATGGCGTAAACGTCGATCTCAAGAGTTTCCGGCCGGATATTTATCGCGATATTTGCGGCGGCGAACTGAA
>PXCX01000067.1 GCA_003565195.1 PVC group bacterium
CGGCCCGTAACGCGTCCAGTGCATCGCGGGCGATGCCGGGTTGGCCGTACCATTGCGCGAACTGCAGGCGGCTACGTTCGGCGAGGATGAAGGGATGGTGGTCCACCAGATATTGCACAACCCGCTTGCCGCACCAGTGAACATTCATTTCGTGGCGGCTATACAGGAGGGGGTTGGCGCCCCGAACGGCATGCGCGAAGGGGGTCTGAATGAATCCGATCGCGTGTTGATTGGCGGCATGCTGCAGATTGATCGCGACGGCATGCGGCGCGGTGGAGGCGTACTCCTGGCCGATATCGCCGTAGGGATAGGCCACGCTGCGCGCGGGTTGTCCCAGTCTTTCAGATATCAGTTCGCGTGCTTTGCGATATTCCTTTTCGATGCGCAGGGCGTATTCCTGCTCGGTTTCCAGGCGTTGTGCATCGTTTAACCATTGCCGGACGGCGAGAGGACGCCCTTTTGCAGCGCTACTGTCAATATCGTAAATGTCGTGTGCCTCATAAAGATGGCTGCCATATTCCCAGACACCGCTTTCGGCATAACGGGCCAGCTCGTCCCATGACGACAGGTATGGGTCGCCCCGTTCGACAAAGGCGGCAATGATATACTGGGCAAAACGCAAACCATACGCCTTGCCGATCGGGGTGGCGAAACGCATGGCGCTTTCCAGTCCGTCATCGAACGTGATGGCAACGACGCGTCGCACACGCCCGTCGCTGGTGCGGCCGGCCTGTGCTCCCAGACGCTCCCAGTGGTCGTGGATTTGCTCCGGGGTGATGAACTCGTATCCGGCATGCATCAGTTCGCGCAGATGTTCGCGGAAACGCGCGACGGATAGGGACGGTCCGTAATCGCTGGATGTGATCGCGTGATACAGTAAAACGGCTGCGGCTCCGTGTTCGCCGGCCGCAGCCAGACGATCCAGCGCGCGGTACGCGGATTCGATCTCGTTGGCGGCGGCATACAGTCGTGCTTGGTACCAGTTCAGATAGGGATCCCGCGGATGAAATTGCCGGATGGCTTCCAGATGGTGCTGCGCGTCATCGATACGTCTGGTTGCCAGGGCGATTTCGAACAGCATGATGTGTGTTCGATAATGACGCGGATTGAATTCGCGTAAGATTTCCTGCAGCAGGGTTTGCGCCTCGGAAAAACGAGATTGTTGGATCAGGATTTCGCTTAGGGTCAGTCGTACGTCAAGATTCCGTGGGGCCGCGGCCATCATGCGACGCGTCAGGTTTTCCTGTTGCTGGAGATCGTCGGCAAGGGTGGACGTCGTCGCCGTCCGTTGCCAAAGCGCTAACAAACGGTTTTGCAAAAACAAGCGGTCATAGGCATTATCGCTGAGGGTGATTAACCGTTTGACCCATGGGATGGCTTCGCGAGGGCGGCCGCCGAATTCGGATTCGTCGGCCAGAATGGTTAAGGCCGTCAGGTTATCCGGATCCTGTTCCAGAACGCGGTGTGCATCGAGAACTGCGGATTGCGGCGATCCGGTATGCAGCGCTGCCAGAGCCTCGCCCATTTGAATGTCCGGATCATCCGGATGGATGGCGCGCAACCGTGTCCACAAAGGTAGGGCTTGGGCATAATTCCAGTTCGATGATAATGCGCGAGCCAGTTCGTGTTGAATCTCGAAGTTCGCCGGTTGCTCGATATTCAGGGTTTGCAGGCGGGTGATGGCCTCGCCGAGATGACCCTTCCAGCGCAAAGTTCGCGCCAGCTCGAAACGGATATCATCTTGATCGGCATCGATTTCCAGGCTTCGGCGAAACGATGCGATGGCCGCATCGAGACGGTTTTCCGCCAATTCCAGACGTCCGAGCAGCGTATGAACCTTGGCGCGATCCGGTTGCAGACGACGCCATGTTTCCCATGTCTGGCGGGTACGATCGAGTTGTTTGCGGTTCCAGTAGGCCCATCCCAGATCACGCCAGGCGTGATGGTCTTCGGGTGTCTCGCTAATGCGGGTTTCGAGTTCCGCAATCTCGGCATCCGGGATGGCCGTCGCCGGCGTCCCGGCTGAGGGTTGTCGTGTTCGTGGCTGGGGAAAAAGCGGTTCATAGGCAGCGGATGTAACTGTCAAAAGGCCGCAAAGCGTTGCTGATATTAAAACCGCTTGTTTCATGCGCGTCAGAATCGATAGGTTAAGCCGGCACCCATGTGGGTTTCATGATAGCGCGGCGATTCTTCGTAGGATATCATGCCGTGAACATCCCATTGTTGGCCCCAGCGCAGGGTACATGTGGCTTGAATCCCGAGCGTTGTTTCCCAGCGTGATTCCGGTCGATTCCTGTGAAGATCCAGCAGAAACGCTTCGATTTCTTCAATGGCCCGCCGTCCCCAGCGACCGCGAACGGCATCGTCCCTAAGCGATTCAAATTGAGCGAGCAGCTCCGCATGTTCCTGGACGGCTTGCGGCCGGATTTGTTCTCGCGCCTTGCCGATTCGACCGATCAAGCTATAGTTGTGTCGCCGCCAGTTTCCACGGAATCCCGTTTCCAGATGGTATCCTTGTTGCCGGTAAGGCGTCCAGTAGTCGCGGTCTTCGGAACGGCTGTCATCCTCCGCGTAGCGCAATCCGGCAATCAAACCGGGATCGCGCCACAACATTACGGTCGGCAAAACATGCCAGTGCGTGCGCCGGTTGGAATCCGAAAAAACAAACTGTTGCGCCGATCCCCATAAGTCGAAGCGGTCGTTCGGCGTCCAAACGCCGTGCAGGGCCGCGCGATCGTAGGCAAGTTCACGCCGCAGGGATCGCGCGCCGGGATTGCTGTCGCGTTCGTATTCCAGTTTCAGATCGACCGGCTCGACCGGCCGGATATTCAGCGCGGCCGCAATGTTCCATAACTGCCAATCGCTATCGCCGCTGTATTCGCGCCTTCCCACCGTGGCCGACAGCACCGTTCGACGCGGCAACATGACGGCGGCCGACAAACCAACGGAGCGCTCGTCAATGTTGACGTCCGACAGACTCGTATCGGCATCCATCTCAAGGGTGGCGATCTCGGGTTGCGCATGCTGTCCGGCGCCGGCCTGCAACGATAACGTTACCGCCGGCGACAGATGAAGACCGCCGGTGAGCCGGACACGGCGGCTTTCCGAATCGAGACTGTCGCGGAATATCCTTCCGTCAAGCGACAGGTACGGTTTTTCAAGTTGCGGTATCCAAGGCGCTTTACGAACGTCTTCGACGATGACCGGAAGATCGAATTTACGCGCCAAGTGAGCCTGAATAAACGTATCCAGTTCATCGAGACCGGACTGTGGATATCCGGAACGTTCCATTTGAGCGAGTGTTTGGCGCGCCAACCCCCGGCGACCCTCGAAGGCCGCGAACTCGGCACGCATTCGTTGTGCCATAAAAACGGGATGCTGGGCAGCCAGATGCTCGACCAGTTCGTCGCCGGTCATCCATGGCGTTGGTGCAAAGCGGGCATAAAGAAAAGGATGATCGTTTTGAACAGCATGTCCCTGGGGACGATTTAAAAAACCTATCTGGTAAAACCGTTCGGCCTGTGCCAGATTCACGGCCGGCGCCGAGGGTTCGTTGGAAGCAAGTTGTTGACCGATATCACTCTCCGGATACGCGCAGACACGAATGTTGCCCTTCAGTTGTTGCCGTAAAATATCGAGACTGTCGGCGTATTCAGCGCGGATTCGTTCGCGAAATTCGTCGGTTGTCTCAAGCCGGTTGTCTGCATCGCGGCGTATTCGATTGGCCAACGGCGCCCTGGGTTGATCGGCCAGAAACACATGGGCGGCGTCGTGGGCGTCGAGTAACAGGCTGCCGAATTGCCAGACTTTGCTCTGCGCGTGCCGCCGCAAACCTTCCCAATCAGCCACCAGCGGGTCTTGCTTGTCAACCGCGCCCACCGGAATGAATTGTGTCAGCGTGATGCCTTGCTCCTCCGCCAGTTTGCCCGCCAACGTCATGGCTGGTTCCATGGCGCCGTCAAACGTGATGACTACAGCGCGTGAAGGGGCGATTCCGGCCACGCGTGACGGTTGTTGTCCTGTCATGGAGAAATATTCCGGTAATTCGCCGGCCGTCAGAAAACGGTAGCGGGAGTTTTTCAATGCCTGCCAGTGTTCGCGCAGGCGATTGAGCGGCAGGGCGGGACCGATCTCGCTGGGGGTGATGGCCGAGTATTGAAGCACAGCCACTGCACCATTAGCGCCGCGCCGTTCCAGTTCGTCCAAGGCGGCATGCGCACGCGTAAAATCGCCGCGGCGGGCGTGAAACAGGGCTTCGTCGGCCAGTAGATAGGGGTCACGGGGATTGAACGCGCGAATCCGTTCCAGGTATTCCCAGGCGTCATCAAAACGGAATTGAGCCATGGCAATCGCATGGAGTCCGCGGTGGGCGCGCAGGCTGTTGGAATTGAATCCGCGTAATACCTGGTAAAACATCGATTCGCTTTCATCGAAACGCTGGTCCATCAAAAACAGTTCCGCCAGGATCAGCATTGCGTCGACATTCATCGGATCGTCTTCGAGGTAGGCGAGGGTTGCGCGGATCGCGGCTTCAATCGAGTAACGCAACGGATTATCCTGGTGTAAACGTACCAATAGGGTTGTGAGTCGGCGGTGCAACGCCAAGCGGTCCTCGACCGTTTCGCTTGCCGCGATGGCGCGCCGGAAAAAAGGGACTGCGCGCGCCGGTTGATCGCTGTACTCCGTATCATCGGCCAGTATCGATAGGGCAACCACGTTGCGTGAGTTGTTCGTGATAATTTCGCGGGCGATGGTAACTGCTTCCTCGCGATGTCCGGTGTGCAGGAGGGCCTGTGCGCGGCCCAACCGATATTCGTGGATATCCGGCGCTACATCCAACAACCGGTCCCACAAAGGCAGCGCCTCCTCGTGGCGCCAGGCGTATTGCAATGCGCGCGCCAGTTCCAGCGCCACATCAAGCCGGCCGGGATCGTCATCAAGTAACGCGCGTCCGTGTTGGATGGCCTCGCTCAGGCGACCGCGCCACAGATAGACGCGCATTAAATCAAGCCGGACCTCGTACTGGGTTGCATCTAGATCCAGCGATTGCTGCAGTAGCTCGGTGGCTTTCGTCAATTCACGACGATGGGCGGCAATGGATGCCAGCCACTGGTAGACACGCGGCTCGTCGGGCGCCAAGGCCTGGAGCCGTTTCCAGAGCGTTTCGGTTTGGTCGTGGCGACCGGTATGCCAGTATGACCAGCCCAAGGTTTCCCAGGCGCTGATCAGGGCGGGATCTTCCGCCAGCGCCTCTTCCAGCAGGGGGATCGCCGTTTCGTAGTCTTCGTCCTGGGCGGCCATCATGCCGTCATACATCTTGCGCCTTGCCGGTGTTACCTCAAGCGGATCATGTACGTCGGGCAGTTCGGACTTTACTGACGATACCGCGAACAATATCCAAATCAAAGCCGCGGGCAGGCGCTGAACATAATGTCTATTCATTGATCTCCCAAAATGTATTCCACCAAGTATTCCGTGATCCGTTCAGCGCCCGTGCGATTCAAATGGATCCCGTCCGGATCACGGATTTGCACCGGCAATCCGCGCGGCCCGATAATATAAGGCGAATAGACGCCTGGTTCACGGCTGAGAAGGGTTTGGGTTGGGACGAAAAACGCTTGGTCTCGCTGCTCCGCGGCGTTCTCGATCATGCGATTAATCAAGGCAACATCGCTTTGCACCCGTTGATCGCGCATGTCCGGCAATTCCAGCCAGTAAACGTAAGCGCCATCTCTGGCGCTTAGACGATCCATGGCAATCCCTACACGATGTTCGTACTCGACACTCCATTCCGGAGTTCCAGGCCGGACGATGCCGTTGTCCGTTTGCATCGGTTGCAGATCGTTGGCGCCGAACCAGACGATCGTCGCGTCCGGATCGAAGTCATTGACCAGTTCCTGAATTTTTTCGTGCCAGTCAAATACGTCGAGTCGGGCCAGACCGGATCCCAGGGAGGTATGCCTGCGGTTCTGGACGTTCGGGATCCGATCGATACGGCGGTTGAGCGCGTGGGCGGTTACTTGCATCATCGAATCGCCGATCACCAGAATCCGCTCCGGTTTGGTTGCCGGTCTTGCCGATAGTCCGGCGGCCACAAGCGTCAAGCTGATGGTTGTAATGCTAATAAGTCTTTTCGTCTTGCTGATCATCCGTGGTTTTCCTGTGTTTGAGACACGACACAATGAAAGTATATCATTTTATGATGTCGACTCCAAGTTGTAATTTGGGTCTGCAATCGATGGCAATCGACCATGATTGTCGTCTTAAACTTTCGGTCTTGAGCCTGCCGTCTCAGTCATGAAACCATTTTTCGAGGGTTTCGCGGAGCATCGGCAGGCGGGTACGTTCCGCCACGGCGGCCAGTGGTTCGGCGGCCAACATCCAAACGCGCCGAGCCGGTCCGTAGGGTTTCAGCGCTACCGAATCGCGAATCGCAACCCCGTTCATCAACGCGGCGAGCATACAGAAAAGGATGATCGCCAGCGCCGCGTGCCGACGGGACACGCCTGCCTCGGCGTGCCGGCGTTGCCGTCCAATGTCGTTCGATCCATAAGGTTCCATAGGTAATTGCCCTTTCGAATGCTGATTAAAACTGGAAATAGATGAAGGGAGCGACCCCGCGCGGTCCCATGGCCAGGATCGCGACCAGTACGAGTGCGCCCAGAACCGCTTGCGCGATCGCAGGCAAGCGATTGAAGGCGTCCCATAATCGTTGCTGGCGGCGATTATCGAGAATCTGGGACGCCAGACCCGCCAAGATGGCCAGCAGCAGGGTCACACTCAGCAATTGCGGTGCGCTGCTCCAGTTCGACAGGCTGTGGAGCATACGTCCCGCGTCGGCGAAGGTTTGCGATCGAAAGAAAATCCATGACAACCCAACCAAATTAAAAACCAGGCATTGGCGTCCGAATCGTCGCCAACCGGTGATGGCAGCCGCCCGCTTGGCCGGTCGCCCGGCAATGGCGCGTTCGATGCAGAGGTAGATCCCGTGTAATGCGCCCCAAATGATGAACGTCCAGGCGGCACCGTGCCACAGGCCGCCCAGCAGGAAAGTGACCATCAGATTGCGATATCCCCGAGCGACACCCTGGCGCGATCCACCCAGCGGAATGTAAAGGTAATCGCGTAAGAAAGTGGATAACGAAATATGCCAGCGTCGCCAGAAATCTTGAATTGACGTTGCGGAATAGGGGGCATCGAAATTGATCGGGATATGAATTCCCAGCAAAAGACAGAACCCGATCGCCATGTCGGAGTAGGCCGAGAAATCACAATAGATTTGGACCGCATAGCCATAGACCGCCAGAAGTGTGTCGATGGCGCCATAAGCGTCCGGATATGCGAAGACCGGATCGACAACGGTTTGCGCCAGATAATTAGCAATCACGGTTTTTTTGAATAAGCCGCCCAGAATTAAAAAGGCTGCCCGCCCTAGATCGATCCGTGGTGGCGGCTGGAACGCCGCCAGTTGCGGCGCCAAATCCCGCGCTCGCACAATCGGTCCGGCCACCAGTTGCGGGAAAAAACTCAGGTACAGGGCGAAATCAAGCATGCGCCCGGTCGGTTGCATCGCGCCGCGATAGACATCGATCACATAGCTTAAGGCTTGAAACGTGAAAAAAGAAATGCCGACTGGCAGGATAATGTCGAGTAACGGCAAAGAACATGGAATGCCAAAGCGGAAGGCTAGTAGGTAAGCCTGTTCAATGAAAAAACCGTAGTACTTGAAAAAAGCGATGGTCCCCAGATTGAAGATCACCGCCAGAACCAGGAATGTTTTTCGTGCTCGTGCCCCCGTGAAATGTTGCATCCCCTTGGCGCAGGCATGATTCAAAATACTTGAACTGGCCAGCAATCCGAGAAACCGCCAATCCCAATACCCGTAGAAGAAATAACTGGCGCCCAGCAGAAACCATTTCCAAATCCCGGAAAACCGGTACAACAACCAGTGCGTACTCAGGACAACCAAAAAAAAGAGCGCAAATTCTAGCGTCGGGAAAATCATAATAATTGAAGCTCTCGCTTGGCTTGCGAATCTGTGTCTTCCGATTATACCTTTACTCAAACGATGTGCGACTTAGGAGCTATATATATCGGCGATTCCTGACCTGAATGGCTCTTGCTTAAGAGGTTTTTACATAATATTTCGATTTGCGTGGCGTGCCATTGAATGACGAAACACCCAAATACCCACATGTCACGGCGTAGCGCGAAGCGCGTAGACGGAAGCACGAAAATGGACGGATGTGGCGATAAAGCCCGCAAGAAGCCGTAAGGTTTGGAATAGCGCACCGCTTTGTTCGAGGAGTCGTTTATTGATTACCTGAAAGCTGCATCTAATCTTTGCGAAAATCTGCCGGGGGTAAAATCTACGGGTTCGGATTTCAGACTTCCGATTTCTTTCGGACTTCCGTCTGCGCGCTTCGCGCTACGCCGTGACACGTGGGTATTTCGTCATTGTGGCACGTTTTGTCAGCGTGCTCATAATGCACATCCATTTGCGGCGATAATATAGCAGCACGACGTTGCAACGTCAAGACGTTTATAGGGTGGACTATCCCCGAAAAATCGCAAGCGATTTTCCGGGAATGTTGAAATCATCTAGGGGAACAACGGAAAAGTGCTTTTTTCAGGCCTGTCAGAAAGTGAAATAGTGGTTTCCAAAAAACCCGTGTCATCGAAAAAAAAACCAACCGGTCCTTCCGGAACTAGTGCCGAACTTCTCATCCGCGATTGCGACCGATAGCGCGATTCGAAGAGATTCGAGTGTACGAGTAAGCGTACGAGTACGTTTTTTACTTTCCATGCAGTATCTATGAACTGGCAACGCTCACTGATCGAGCGTTTTCCGCTGGCCTGTTATCATGTATCCCGTACTTGTGCACCCACCCACCCGTAGCGCTGACATGCTTCAGCTTAAAGACCTCAAGAGTCTGCGAACGCTGATTATCGAACCAACATATAGAAGGCTCACCAATGATCACCTTGCTCCGCTAAAGGACCTGAAAAATCTCAGGACACTTGTCATTGACGGCGGATGGGAATCCGAAATGCGATTGCGCCATGCCTTAGCGTGCCGAACACACAGCCCTGACGTTGGTGCTGTCGTTGGTGCTTGACAAAAATATCAATAGTGATACTATATCACCATGACAAATGTTAGCGACATTGTCGAGCAGATGCGGCAGACGCCGAAGGGCATTCGGTTCACCGATGCCTGCCGCGTCTGTGATTACTTTTTCGGTAAGCCCCGGCAGAAGGGATCAAACCACCGGATTTACAAGACCATTTGGCAAGGCGACCCAAGGGTCAACATTCAGAACGTCAAGGGCAAAGCCAAGGCGTATCAGGTCAGACAGATACTGAGAGCGATTGAAAGGTTGGA
>PXCX01000027.1 GCA_003565195.1 PVC group bacterium
ATGTCGTAAACCGTCTTGCCCCGGCGGCAACCGCAAGGGCACTCAGTTTCGCCGCCCTTGGACTGGCCTTCCTCTCGCCCGGCTTGCTAATCCTCAACAACGCCTATAATCCCGAATTAATCCGCACCATCGGCGGCGTGGAACAGCGCGGCCACGATTTCGGCTGGCAATTCGGCAACTATCAATTGCGCGGCGCCGAAGCAATTATGGAAGAGTTGAGCGAACCGGACGGTCCAGTGGTCCGTGTCCGCGGCCTACCTGATTTTCTGGTCGACCAGCCCCTGACTCCATGGCATGAGCCGCTGCCCAACCCGGAATATCCGCCGCCGATGGGAACCAACGCGATTTTCTTTGGCGGCACCGATCCCGGCCGGTTCGTGCCGACCTACATGATTTTTTCCGCGCAGGTCCGGCCGGATGTCTATCTGATCACCCAGAACGCGTTGGCCGACAATACCTATATGAGTGTCATGCGTGACCTTTACGGTGACGACATATTCATCCCGTCAGCCGTCGATTCCAGCAAGGCGTTTCACAAATATCTCGAAGACGTACGCAGTGGCCGCCAGCCTCCCAGCGCGGCCATCATTACCGACGGCGACCGAGTCAGCGTCCAGGGCGTCCAGGGCGTCATGATTATCAACGGTATTCTGGCTCGCATGATTTTCGATATGAACAAGGCCCACCACGATTTTTATGTGGAGGAAAGTTACGTCATCGAATGGATGTATCCGTACCTGACGCCACATGGTCTGATCATGAAAATCAACGACGAAAAACTGCCGCGTATCCCGCCTGAAACCGTAAAGAACGACATGGAATTCTGGGACTGGTATGTTCGCCGGCTGACGTCGAACCCGAGATTCCTGCGCGATGTAGTGGCGCGCAAATCGTTTTCCAAACTGCGTAGCGCGATTGCCGGGCTGTATGTCTATCGCAATTTGCACGAGGAAGCCGAACAGGCGTTTCTGGAAGCGAAAAAACTCTATCCCCTCAGCCCGGAAGCGAATTTCCGGCTCGCCGATTTATACCTGCGAGTGGGACGCCCCGATGACGCCATCGAGCTGATGGAAGCTTTCCACGAACAGGATCCCGGTAATGAACGCGTCCGGCCATTCATCCGGCAGGTGCGCCCACGCCAGGAACTCAACCAACAGGCAAGCGAACTGCAGCAATTACTGCAGTCGGGCCAGGCCTCGTTCAGCGATGCGACTAACCTGGCCGAAATCTATCATCAACTTGGTAATCTTCAAGCGTTCAGAAGCCTGACCGCCAACCTGCTTGGCAACGAGAATGTGCCGCCGGCCATTCTGCGCGAACTGTCAAAATCATTGCGGAATAAAGACGCATTCGACTTGGTCGAAAAAGCGTTGACGCACTATCTTCAAAGGGTTCCGGCCGATCAGGAAGCGCTTTTGGATCTTGCGGAAGCCCGCGTGAAACTGCGTAACGTCGAGGGCGCCTTGCAAACCCTGCAGCGCGCTCTGCGCATCAGCCCCGGTATTCGGGAGCAACTGCGCCATGATCAACGCTTCGCCCCGTTGCGTAACCACCCGCATTTCCGCCAGATGCTGCAAATGCGATGACCCGGGAGTTTATGATTCATGGATATTTCAATTATCGTACCGGTTTACAACGAAGTCGCGAGTGTCGAATTGCTCTGTCGCAAACTTCATGAAACGCTTTCGGGCATGACATGCAGTTACGAAATCGTGCTTGTTGACGATGGCAGTACGGACGGTACCTTTGAGAAAATGGCAGAGATCCAGCGCCAGACCCCGCATTTCCGGATTATCCGATTCCGCCGTAATTTCGGCCAGACCGCGGCCATGAGCGCTGGATTTTCGCACGCCAAAGGCAATATCATTGTCACGCTGGATGCCGATTTACAGAACGATCCCGCCGATATCCCGCGTTTAGTCGAGCAGATGACCGACGATACCGACGTGGTCAGTGGCTGGCGCAAAGACCGGCGTGATCCCTGGTTGAGTCGCAAGTTTCCCTCGCACTTGGCCAATGCCTTGATCAGTTGGTTTACCGGCGTCAAACTGCATGACTATGGTTGCACGTTGAAGGCCTATCGCCGCGATATCGTAAAGGATATCCGGTTGTACGGCGAGATGCACCGTTTCATTCCGGCCTTGGCCTACTGGGTGGGTGGACGTGTCAAGGAACTGCCGGTCAACCATCATCCCCGCCGGTTCGGATCGTCCAAATATGGAATATCGCGCACGGTCCGCGTGATCCTCGACTTGATGACCGTCAAATTTCTTATGCGGTTCAGCACACGTCCCATTCACGTGTTCGGCAAGTTCGGCTTGATTTCCGGCATCTGCGGGCTGGCTATTCTGGGGTTCATAGTCGTGGCCCATTTGTTTTTCCTGGCGTTCGGCACCGAGTTCGCCGCCGATCTGATCAAGCGGCCGTTCTGGATCATGTCTGCCTTCATGCTGATTTTTTTCGGATTCCAGTTCATCAGCATGGGATTGCTGGCCGAACTTCAGATCCGTACCTATCATGAATCCCAGGACAAACCGATTTACGTAATTCGCACCATCATGGATTGACGCCCGTGCTGCTGGATATCACAGAAAACTAGTGACTGGACCCGCCACACAAATCGATTCGTTAGCACAACTCTTTACCGGGTTGCTTCTGCTCGGGTTCGTCATCGCCGGAATGGTGGTTCTGATCATTGGCTACCGCTATTATCACCGACGCCCCCTGCATCATCCAAAGATTGATGGTCCGCTTCTACGGCGGCCGTGGCAGGGGGGCGATGTGCTTCTGATAATACTTTTTTACATCGTTATTAACGTCGGAACATACCAACTTTATAACCTTATCGGGTTCCCCGAGGATGATCCCGAATCCAGGATGGCCAGTCAGTTGGCGGCCACCATCGTTTTGCAGACGGCCGGCCTGGCGTTTATTCTATGGCTCGCGATCCGCCACCGAGGCGGGTGGCGCAAGGCGTTCGGCAACGAACGCGCGCGATCGTTACCGCCCTTATGGCTGGCTACCGTGATTTATCTTGCCATTTGGCCGGTGCAACTGTTGGCAACCCCTTTATATCATTGGATCCTGCGCATGCTTGACGTATCCATCGATATTCAGGAATCGTTGGTTATCTTGAAGACTACCGATTCGCCGGCCGTTCTGGCCATGCTTGGGGTGATGGCGCTGATCATTGCGCCCATCACCGAAGAACTGTTTTTCCGCGGTATTCTGCTGCCGGTATTCCGTCGCCGGATGGGGGGCTGGCCGGCCATCCTGCTCTCGTCGCTGGTATTTGCACTGATTCATTTTCATCTTCCTTCGATCGCCGGGTTATTTATTGTCTCGATCGCCTGTTGTCTGGCTGCCCTGTGGGGTAAATCCGTAGTGCCGGCCATCTGGGTGCATGCGTTGTTCAACATCTTCAACACCTTGCTGGTGCTGGCCTGGCATTGACAGGATCTTGCGTCGATTGGAGAGTTAGAAATTACAATTGACAAATGGTATGTATTTCGATATAGTGTTTCCTTTTAGACGACGTACCGACGTCCCGCGGTTGCCGCTTCCGGTTGGAACGGAACCGGCGCAAACCCTATGTTTTTCGGTGATAAATAAAGGATTGAAGTCATGGAATCCTATGCGGTAATCAAAACAGGCGGCAAACAGTATCGCGTCAAGCCGGGCGATGTAATCCGGATTGAACGATTACCCGCCGACGTCGGCGCCGAGGTCGCGCTGTCGCCAGTCCTAGCGGTCAATGACGAAAAAGGATTTCGGTTGGGGACCCCTGAACTGACTGATATTCAGGTCACCGGCACGGTAACGGACCGGATACGCGACCGCAAAGTCATTTCTTTCAAGCATAAACGGCGCAAGGGTTACCGGCGCAAGATTGGTCACCGTCAGAATCTGACGGTCTGCCGGATCGACGCCATTGGAGCCACAGCGCAAAAGGAACAGGAATCGGATCATGGCGCATAAGAAGTCTGGTGGCTCCGCAAAAAACGGGCGTGAAAGTCATAGTAAACGGTTGGGCGTCAAGGCGTTTGCCGGCCAGACGGTCACCGCAGGCAGTATTGTCGTCCGCCAACGCGGCACCCGTTTTCATCCGGGCCGCAACGTACGGCGTGCCAACGATGATAGTCTGTTCGCCTTGCGCGATGGGGTCGTCCAATTCGAACGGCACGGACGCCGTGTCGCTATCGTAACCGCGAGCGAACCGGCCGCGACCCCCACGATCGAGAGTGCTGCCGCGCAAGCGTGAAGACAAAACCGTTTGTCGACACGGTAAAAATCCAAATCGCTGCTGGCGACGGCGGCAACGGATGCGTCAGTTTTCGTCGCGAGAAATACGTTCCCCGTGGTGGTCCTGACGGCGGTGACGGTGGTCGCGGTGGCAGTGTTTATCTGGAAGCCAACCGCCATCAGGATTCACTGGCGCCTTTTTTCTTCGCGCCGAATTTACGGGCGGAATCCGGTGGTCATGGCAGCGGACAACGCCGTCACGGCCGCAACGGCCGCGACCATATCGGACATGTTCCCACCGGCACCGTCGTCTACGACGCGGCCACAACCGCGATGTTGGGCGAGATTCTGTGTGAAGGCGACCGTTTATGCGTTGCACGGGGCGGCAAAGGCGGCCTCGGCAACTGCCACTGGGTGACGCCGTCACATCAGGCGCCACGCGAACATACGGACGGTATGCCGGGCGAAAAAATGACCTTGCGGCTGGAGATGAAGACTATCGCCGATATCGGTCTGGTCGGCTTCCCTAATGCCGGCAAATCGTCCCTGCTCGATGCGATCACGCGCGCTCATTCCCGGATTGGCGCCTATCCTTTTACCACGCTGCACCCCGTCATCGGCGTTCTGAAATATCCCGGCCACCGCCGCCTGCGGATTGCCGATGTACCCGGCATCATTGACGGCGCTCACCTTGGTCACGGACTCGGCCTGGCGTTCCTGCGTCATGTCGAACGGGCGCCATCGCTGGTGATGGTTCTGGATATGGCAGGTAGCGAAGGTCGCGATCCGATCGCGGATTATACCCATTTACTGAACGAAATGCGGCATTATGATGCCGATCTGCCCAAACGCACGCAACTGATCGTTGCCAATAAGATGGATCGCCCCGAAGCCGAACAGCACCGTTTGGCCTTTCACCGTCAAACCGGACGGCAAACGGTGGCGGTCAGTGCCATATCAGGCGACGGGCTTGACACCCTCAAAGATATCCTGGTTAAAATGGCGCCGCCACCCCAAACCGGATAAAGAAATCATTATCCACATCCAGCCGTTCAGATTGCGAGCGGCGGAAAACCATGCGCCGTTTCATCGTGTATCCGATGTCGGCTGTCAATTCCATCTCGGAATGCATGACCCGGGTCATCCCCAGGGTCACCCGGAAATCCTCAAGTGTAATCTGCTTACGCGCATCGTCCAGATGATAGTCGATGCTTTCCCAGGCATATCCAAGATTAAAACGCCAATCGCGGGCCGGCGCCAGCGACACCATGCCGCTCGGCAACAAGGCCTCGATCCGTAAAGCAGGATGGGGTTGCCACACCGAACCAAAAACCGGAAACCAGCGCCGATCAAAACCCGACCGGTACTCGAGGCCGGCCACAAGCGAAAGATCATCCGCCAACGCACGAACCATGGATAGCGCCACCGGCATATAAACAGCGTCCTGCGTGAGGTTCTCGCCGTCACCAAAATAACCGGGTTTAAGCGTCAAACGGGTCGAAAACCCATCCTCAAAACGACCGACCCAGGTCACCGGCAGTTTCGCCATAAACAATTGGTTCGGCAAGGAGATATCGCCGGAATCGAAAATCCAGGTTCCTCTTATGCGGGTCCGTATATCGATGTCGCCAAACGGCAGGCGGAAATAGGCCAGATTAGCCCGTGTCCCGAGTTCCAGTAAGCCGGCCCGGCCCGATGGCCCGATGTCCGAATAAAACAGGTACGTAACGTCAGCATCGATTAACGATTCCAGGAATCGATCCATTATCTGGCATATCGGCTCATCTCCTCCGGTATCCGAACGAGCCGGGACCGTTGCCGTCATCCCGATCATCGCTGCCATCATGGAAACAGCCAGCCATACCTTTTTTTTCATGATCCAATCCTCCTCTGTATCAACATGGTTACTGTGATTCAACCGGCTCAACAAACGGACTGACATCGACAATATTGTCGGCGCCGGCCAGCAACATCAACAATCGATCAAATCCCAGCGCAACGCCGGCGCTTGGGGGGATACCCGTTTCAAGAGCCTTCAAAAAAGCGTGATCCAAGTCATAGACGGTTGCGCCGCGAGCCGCCCGTGCTTGCGCGCACGACTCGAACCGGCATCGCTGTTCAACCGGATCGGTCAATTCACTGAATGCATTAGCCAACTCCAAACCGCCGGCGTATAGTTCCCAACGCTCCGCAATCCGCGGTTGGGTCGGACGAATGCGTGCCAGCGCGGCTTGGGCAACCGGATAATCCAATAGAATGGTCGGCCGATCGCGCGCCAACGCCGGTTCAATCTTATGCACCAAATCGAGCGTAAAGCGGTCTTCATCCCAGTCGGCAACCGGATTCCAGCCGGCATACCGTTGGAAGGCTTCGGCCACGGTCATCCGTTCCCAAGGCAAGGCCAGATCCACCGTCCCGTGGAGGCCCGTCAAACATGTCGAACCAACCACGGTCTGCGCCGTTCGGACAAGCAAATCGCGCGTTTCCTGCAATACCGTCTCGTAATCCGCATGGGCACGATACCATTCCAGCATCCAGAATTCCGGCAAATGATGCCCCCCGCGTTCCCCGGCACGAAAACAGGGCCCCAGTTGCCACGACCGCTCAATCCCGCTGGCCAGCAACCGTTTCATGTGGAACTCGGGTGACGTACGCAAATACCCTGTGCCCGCGACAACAGCATCAATCTGCGATTCCAGCGCCGGCGTCCGGATCCACACCGGTGTCACCACTTCCAGATAATCGCGGCAAACAAAAAATTCGCGTATCGCCCGCATCGCGGCCGCACGCAAACCGACAATGTCTGCAATCGATCGCACCGTCGCCCCTTATTTCTTGCTGACGCGATCGGAATAAGCGCTGGTTCGCGTATCAATTTTAATCAAATCCCCCGGGTTGATGAAAAGCGGTACCTGCAGCGCAAATCCACCTTCGATCCGCGCCTCTTTCATCACATTGGTCGCCGTGTTTCCGCGAACCCCTGGCTCGGTTTCAACAACCGTCTTCTCCACAAACGTCGGCAGGGTTACATCAATCGGTGCGCCATTGTAAATCACAACCGCAACCTGCATGTCTTCGCTCAGGAAATATTGTTGGACACCCAGCACTGAAGCGGGCACGCTAAGTTGCTCGTAATCCTCATCCAAAAAAACATAATCATCACCTTCGGCGTAAGAATACCGAACGGTCTTCTCCTGCATGTCGGGCATCCCGATCTTGTCATTCGAACGGAAAGTCTTGCTGACCGTGCCGCCGTTAAGCATATTCTTCAATTTACAAACGTAAAGCGCCTGACCCTTGCCCGGTTTGACAAAGTTAAATTCCGTCACGACAAACGGAACGCCGTCCATTTCTATTTTCAATCCCTTGCGTAAATCTGAAGCATTATACATAGATCGAACTCCTGAACTTATTGTTTTGTGGTTTTATGGTTTTAGCTGGCTAGCTTATCGTACCGGCAGGCGGTTGTCAAGAAAAGGCGCGCTTAATCCGAGTTTATAGCGGCCAGCAAACGGATGCCCAAAACCGGCAGCACGACCCCGAAGAAAAGCAGGCGTGGTAAAGCGTAGGCCAGTTCGCTGCCCGCGGCGCGCGACAAGTTCCACAAGATCAGCAACAGACTGGTCCAGACAAACAGCGCGTTGGCCAATGGATTCATGGCGTGTAACCGTTGCAGGCCCGGAATACGTTGTCGCGATATCGGATACCATAAACTCGACCCCATAAATCCCAGTTGATCCGCCAGAATGTGCGACCCATAAGCCGCCAAAACAATCGCGCCAGCCGTCAACCCCCATGGCACCCCGACCACCAGACCCAACACCAAGGCAAGCACCAGGCTATGTGTACGACACCGATGCCACGGAATAAAACCAACCCGGATACGACCATCCGCTTGCGGCTGCATTTCCAGGACCGGTCCATCAAGGATATCGACCGTGATTTCGGCCAGATACTCCGGGAACACGATTGCCTCGGTTTCCGCGACCGCCGTTACGGGCTTACGCGGTGGCGGGCCGACAACGGTTTGCGAGGTGGATACCACGGGTCCAACAGTCACGATCACCTGGCGGCGCGTAGGGTCGAAACGCACCCGGTATTGGCGCCAGCTATTGTTCGCCATGGGAACGGTATCGAGTTTGATCGACACCGGTTTATTCCGTGCCAGCGCGCGATCGACCGCTGCGGCAACCGCCGCGGCAACCGGTGCCGGATCCGGCGCGGCGGCATCCGGAGCAATCTCGCCATCATGCCGATATAAAAACCGCAGAATCTTGAAATCCACGGTATCCGGCAACAACGCGGCCGCGCCGCCCAAAACAAAATACCAAGGGACACCGGCCGCGCCGGCGCTGACCGCCGCCGGAAAAAAAGAGGTTACGGCCAAACCACCAACAAAATGGGTAAAACCTTTCATTGCCCTGCCGCAAGTATACCCCAATCAATCCACAAAACAAGCGCCAAAAAAAAGCTTGTATCAACGGCAGGAATAACGTATGAATAGAGGATCGCAAAAACAAATACCATCAAAATGTTACGGCAATCGGGCCAATTTTGCAAATTGGCCGAACACATGAAAGGCGGTCCATTACTTCTATGAATCCCGTTATCAATCACCTTATCCAGTTGCAGGAATTGACCCTGATTCGTTCAGAACAGAAAGTTCACAAACACGAAAATCGGGTCGAACAGCTTGTCAGTGCGATCGACGATATGACCGAAAAATTATCACCCGATGTTCGCTCCATCTTCCTGCGCTTACAACGGCGCAGCCCAATCGTGATCGTCCCCGTATCCAATGGAATTTGCTCCGGCTGCGGTTTGAAACTGCCGATCAGCCTGGTACAGGAAGTACGCAAAACACCCGGTCTGACGCATTGCCCGACCTGTACCCGGATTCTGTATACCCCCACCGAACAGGTTCGCCGGATCCATGAAGCACCCCACCGCATCGGCCCCTCCAAACCCGGTATCAGCCGTTTTTCGGCACCCTCGCTGATGATCCCGCAATTACAAGGGTCCACGCGCAATGAAAGCATCCGGGAATTGG
>PXCX01000162.1 GCA_003565195.1 PVC group bacterium
AGATATGTTGCAGGTAGTCTTCATCGCGTGTCGACATGCCGGAGATGCCCTTGCCTCCTCGACGCTGCGCCCGGTAGGTCGAGATCGGAACGCGTTTGATGTAGCCGCGATGACTGATGGTGATGACGCATTCAGTGTCGGCAAGCAAATCCTCCATGTTGAGTTCGTTTTCTGCCGGAACGATTTCCGTCAGGCGTTCGTCGTCATATAGATCGCGCACCTGTCGCAAATCGGTTTTGATGACGTTCAGGATTTTGTCGCGACTGGCCAGCAGATCCCGCAGATAAGAAATATGTTTGATGAGATTGAGGTATTCCTCTTCAAGTTTTTCGCGTTCGAGTCCCGTCAATTGATATAGCCGCATGTCCAGAATGGCATTGGCTTGAATGACCGACAGTTCGAATCGCGAAACCAATTCGGTGCGTGCGATGTCGCGATTGTTGGCGCTGCGGATGATTTTAACTACATCATCAAGATTATCGATAGCGATTTTGAGACCCTCGAGAATATGAGCGCGCGCTTCGGCTTTCCGTACTTCGAACCGGGTGCGGCGCGTAATGACATCCACCCGATGATCGATGAAACAACCCAGCAGTTCCTTGAGGTTCATCACGCGTGGACGGCCGTGGTCCAGCGCAAGCAAAATGGCGCCGAAGGTGGTTTGCAACTGGGTATGTTTAAACAGGTTATTGAGGATCACGCGGGCCATGGCGTCGCGTTTAATCTCAATCACAATCCGGATACCCTCCTTGGACGATTCATCGCGGATGTCGCTGATACCCTCCACGGTTTTTTCTCGAACCAAGCGCGCGATGTTGGTCACCAGCGTAGTCTTGTTGACGGCATAAGGGATTTCTGTGATGATAATGGTTTCGCGACCCTGCTTGTTTTCCTCGATCAATGCACGTCCGCGAAGCTTGATAAGGCCGCGTCCGGTAGCGTACATTTCGCGGATCGGGTTCATGCCGCAGATGATGCCGCCGGTGGGGAAATCCGGACCTTTGACGTGTTGCAGAAGATCATCTAGCCCGGCCTCGGGATGATCGATCAGATGGGTCACGGCATCGACGATTTCACTCATTCGGTGGGGGGGTATGTTGGTCGCCATTCCGACGGCGATTCCGGTGGAACCGTTGAGTAACAGATTGGGCAGTCGCGCCGGCAGGACGGCGGGTTCTTCGATTTCGCCATTATAGTTTTTCACCATGTCGACCGTTTGTTTGTCGGTATCGACCAACAATTCTTCGGCAATCCGGCGTAAGCGTACCTCGGTATAACGGTAGGCGGCGGCGTTGTCGCCATCGATACTGCCGAAGTTGCCCTGACCGTCGACCAGCGGATAACGCATAGCGAACGGCTGGGCCATGCGTACCATGGTGTCATACACCGCCGAATCGCCGTGGGGATGATATTTGCCGAGGACTTCACCCACAACGTACGCAGATTTTTTATAAGGCCGGTTATGCAACAGGCCGAGGTCACTCATCGCGAACAGGATGCGGCGGGCACCCGGTTTCATGCCGTCGCGGGCGTCCGGCAAGGCGCGCCCGACAATCACACTCATCGAGTAATCGATGTATGAACGTTGCATTTCTTCAACAATTTGGGTTGAAGCAATCGGTGCCGGCTGCTCTTCGATGGATTCGGTCATGGCTTTTTATTCCTGCTCCTTAACACCAAGCCGCCTGCGACGGCGCTTGGAATGATCGATAGGTCAAATGTCCAGGTTGCGCACCAGCAGGGCGTTCTGCTCGATAAACGCCCTGCGCGGCGGTACCTCGTCGCCCATCAAAATTGTGAAAATCTGGTCGGCCTTGATGGCGTCCTCAATAACCACCTTGAGAAGTTTGCGTTTTGCCGGGTGCATGGTGGTTTCGTAAAGCTGTTCGGGATTCATTTCGCCCAACCCTTTGTAACGTTGTATCGTCAAGCCCTTGCGACTGACATCGCGGAAGACGTTCGGCATGGCGCGAAGCCCAACCAATGGATGTACGGTCGTATCTTTTTCGATAAGTTGATAGACCGGTTCATCGTCGATCGCAAGCGGATTGCCTTGAATCCCCAGGCCTTCAAGGTCGGCGATGATCTGGGAGAGCGGTGTGGCCGCGTGAATTTCAACCCAGCTCAGGGAGTTTCCGTTGGCTTGTGCGGTATGTTCATCAGCCAGAATCTCAAGCGGCTCGTCCAGGGTGGATTCAATGGATTGCCTCAAGGCGGTGAGATCGTCGTCATCGAACGCATAATGCGTTTCCGTTTGTTCGCCGATTGCCGCGCTAACGCGATACATCGGGAAACGTCCGGTGGCGGGATGACGTTGCGCGAAATAATCAGAAAATGAAATTCCCTTGTGGTTCAGGCCGTTAACGATCGTGTCCATTTCGATTAACCGCTTGAGAACAATGCCGAGATCATCGCCGTGCCATTGTTGTCCGGTCAATTTGTTTTGCAGGATAATATCGTCGGCGCGCAGATCCAGTAGTCGTTGATTCAGGGTTTCATCCGAATCGATATATTCCTCGGTTCGCTTGCGTACGATCCGATACAGCGGTGGTTGGGCCAGGTAGATATATCCGTGCTCGATCAGTTTTGGCATCTGGCGGTGGAAAAACGTCAGTAACAGGGTGCGGATATGGGCCCCGTCAATATCCGCATCGGTCATGATGATAATCTTGTGATAACGAACTTTGGTCACATCAAACTCGTCGGAACCGATACCTGCTCCGATGGCGGTGATCAAGGTCTGGATTTCAGCATTGTTGAGGATTTTGTCGAGTCGTGCTTTTTCAACGTTCAACACCTTGCCCCGCAGGGGTAAGATGGCTTGGAATTCGCGGTTGCGTCCTTGTTTTGCGGAGCCGCCGGCACTGTCGCCTTCCACCAGGTACAACTCGCTGAGGGCCGGATCACGTTCCGAGCAGTCGGCCAGTTTTCCCGGCAGCGAAGCGCTGTCGAGAGCGCCCTTGCGGCGCGTCAGGTCACGCGCTTTACGCGCTGCTTCACGCGCCCGTGCCGCCGTGACCGCTTTTTCAATGACACGTTTGGCAACATTCGGGTTTTCCTCAAAGTAAACGCTCAGCTCATCGTTAACAATAGATTCGACGATCCCCTGTACTTCGCTGTTGCCCAGCCGTGTTTTGGTTTGCCCTTCGAACTGGGGGTGCGGCAGTTTAACGCTGAGTACCGCCGTTAACCCCTCGCGCACATCGTCGCCACTCATCGAGTCCTTGTCGTCTTTGAACAATCGATTGGCGCGTGCGTAGGAATTGATCGTGCGGGTCAGGGCGGAGCGGAATCCGCTTAAATGAGAGCCTCCTTCGATGGTATTGATGTTGTTGGCGTAACAAACGATCGACTCGTTGTATGCATCTGTGTATTGCATCGCAATTTCCACATCGATAGTATCCCGTTGGATGGCGATATGGATCGGTTTAGGATGCAAGGACGTCTTGCTCTGGTTGAGATATGCGACAAATTCGCAAATACCGCCCTCGAAAAAAAACGCTTCCTCGCGATTCGCTTTTTCGTCCGACAACTTTATTTCGATCCCTCGATTGAGAAACGCCAGCTCTCTTAGCCGATTGGCAAGGATGTTCCATTCGAAAACGGTCGAGGAAAAAATGGCGGAATCCGGCAGGAAAGAAATTTTCGTTCCGGTGGTGCGCGTTTTGCCGATGGTTTGAAGGGTGCCGATGGGATGACCGCGTTCAAAGCGTTGATGGTATACGGCGCCGTCGCGGCGGACTTCAGCTTCCATCCATGCACTCAGCGCATTGACGCAGGAAACACCGACACCGTGCAGTCCGCCGGACACCTTGTAGGAATCGTTATCGAATTTGCCGCCGGCATGCAGCGTGGTCAACACCACTTCCAAAGCGGGTTTTTTCTCGGTCGCATGCATGTCGACAGGGATACCGCGACCGTCATCGCTGATCGAAACCGATCCGTCGGCGTTCAGGGCCACATGAATGTGGGCGCAATGTCCCGCCAGCGCTTCATCAATGCTGTTATCAACCGCTTCGAAAACGCAATGGTGCAATCCGCGAGTTGAGGTGTCGCCGATATACATCGCCGGCCGTTTGCGTACAGCCTCGATCCCGCCAAGAACACTGATGTTCGTGGCGTCGTAACGATCCGCTCCTGACATAGTATAAAGTTCCTCTCATCAAGGTTATATGGCAAACCCACCCAAACAATAATTATAACAATATCGGCTCACAAAAAGCAAGTCTTTTTTTCGCCAAACATCACGACCAAACATCGCGACTAACGTATCCGCACGGGGGTGCTGGACAAGGTTTATGTCGGTATAAATCCGGAGCGTTCGGGTCCTGCTGAATGCGTGCGCTTGATTGTGCATGCACCCTTTTTCAGTCGATATCATCCGAGAAATATTTGAAGACAATCTCTTCCGGCTTAACCATGCCCAGTTCCCGGGCGGTCCGTTCAACAAACGCAGGATCGGATATGAAACTTCGTTGGTTGGACTCCAATTTCCGGATGGCCGTTGCCAGTTCACGGTTGCTTTGCTGCATGGCGCGGACCCTCTGGTTCAGCTCTTTGTATTGGGCGTACTTGGGGGTAAACAGGGCGGTAAACGCCAGGATAATGCCACCCAGAACAACCAGCCAGACAACTCGCGTTATCAGCCGCCAAATGGCATCGAGCCGTTCTTTCACGGCAGTCTCCCCTGAAGATGGCGTTTATATGACGCCGCCATAGATTGCGTTGGCGCCAAGCTGTTCTTCAATGCGCAGTAATTGATTGTACTTGCAAACCCGGTCGGTCCGGCACAAGCTGCCGGTTTTGATTTGACCGGCGTTCATGGCCACTACCAAATCGGCAATCGTATGGTCTTCGGTCTCGCCGGAACGATGGCTGACTACCGACGTATATTGCGCCCGGTCCGCCATCATGATGGCATCCATGGTCTCGGTCAGCGTCCCGATCTGGTTGACTTTAATCAAAATCGAATTGGCGACGCCCATCTTGATGCCCTTGGCCAGGAATTTGGGATTGGTTACAAACAAATCATCGCCGACCAGTTGCACTTTATCCCCGAGTTTTTCGGTCAGCGTCTTCCAGCCTTTCCAGTCGTTTTCGGCCAGACCGTCTTCAATGCTGATGATGGGATATTTGGCGGCCAGATCGGCATAAAAATCTGCCATGTCATCGGCGTTACGCTTGGAGCCATCGCTCTTCTTAAAGATGTATTTACGGGCTTTGGCATCGTAGAATTCGCTGGATGCCGGATCCAACGCGATGAACACGTTCTTACCCGGCTTGTAACCGGCCAGTTTGATAGCTTTGACGATCACTTCCAGAGCCTGCTCATTGCTTTTGAGTGCCGGCGCAAATCCGCCTTCATCGCCAACGGCCGTACTAAGTTTCATGCCTTTAAGAACGTTTTTCAGGGCATGGAAAATTTCAGCGCCGGCACGTACTGCCTCGCTGAAACTGGCAACCCCTTTGGGCATGATCATGAATTCCTGAATGTCGATCGGAGCATCCGAATGTGAGCCGCCGTTAAGAATATTCATCATTGGTACCGGCAACGTCCGCGCGTTGGCGCCGCCAAGGTAGCGATATAACGGCAAACCGCAGTACTCGGCGGCGGCCTTGGCGGTTGCCAGCGAAATGCCCAGCATGGCGTTGGCACCCAACTTGGATTTGGTGGGGGTGCCGTCCAACGCAATCATCGTATGATCCAGATTGACCTGGTCAAGTGCGTCCATACCGCAAATTTCGGGAAAAATGATGTTGTGCACATTGTCCACCGCCTTGCGAACACCTTTGCCGCCATAACGTTGCTTGTTTCCGTCACGCAGTTCGACGGCTTCGTTCTCACCGGTAGAAGCGCCGGAAGGAACGGCAGCCCGTCCCATTAACCCGCAATCGAGTTCTACATCAACCTCGATGGTGGGGTTTCCGCGAGAATCCAATATTTCCCTGGCAGTAATATCACTGATTGTCGACATTTTCAATGCTCTCCTGTATGCTTTTGGTGGGATATGACTTTCCCGTCCGCAATTAAGGAATCAAGCATAGACTATTCGGATGCGGATTGCAAGCATGAAACGCAGCATGAAACGCGTCTTCCAGCGGCGCAGAATCGCCATTTGCCTCTTGCCACTCGCCACTCGGACAGGAAAGCGACGCTTGACCGTTTCGCTGTTTTGGCGTAAAAAGAAGGTCGTTTTTTGATTCACAGGAGGATTTAGCATGCAGGATGAAACACGCGAGTCTTTGATTAAGTTGCGCGAACGGCTGGCCGAGATGCGGGGGTATCTTTGACACCGATCGGCGCTTGAAAAAAATCAAGGAGCTGGATGCGCAGACTGCTGCACCCGATTTCTGGAATGATACCGACAAGGCGCGTTCGGTTTTGCGTGAGGCGACCCGGCAGCGGTTTGTGCTGGCGCCTTACCAGGAACTGTGTCGGACGGCGGACGACGCGGAATTGATGCTTGAACTTGCGGATGATGAGACCGATGAGAAGGAACGGCGTACAGCGGTAGCGGCGGTCAATCAATCTTTGGAACGCGCGTCCAAAAAAATGAGGGATATGGAAATGCGCGCGTTGTTGAGTGACCGGTTCGATGCAAACAACGCCTACCTGATGCTGCACGCCGGCGCCGGTGGTACGGAGGCCTGCGACTGGGCGGATATGTTGTTGAGAATGTATCGGCGGTATTGTGAGGAGCACGGGTTTGCCATGGAGATGCTGGATGTCCAGGCCGGCGATGAAGCTGGCATCAAGAGTTGTCAGGCACACGTGGTTGCGACCGGTGCCTATGGCTATTTAAAGGCCGAACGCGGCGTCCATCGCCTGGTACGGATCAGTCCGTTTGATTCGAATAAGCGGCGGCATACCTCGTTTGTTTCGCTCGATATTGTCGCTGAAATTGATGAGGATATCGAGGTTGACTTGCGTGATGAAGATTTGCGCGTCGATACCTATCGTTCCAGCGGAGCGGGCGGACAACATGTCAACACAACCGATTCGGCGATTCGTATCACCCATCTGCCGTCGGGGATTGTTGTCAGTTGTCAGGCTGAACGTTCGCAGCATAAGAACCGTTCGCAGGCCTTGAAAATGTTGCGTGCGCGCTTGTACGAATGGCAGCTTGACCGTCAGCGGCGTGACATGGAAAAGTTTTACGGTGAAAAAGGCGAGATTGCGTGGGGCAGCCAGATTCGTTCTTATGTCCTGCAACCGTATACCATGGTAAAGGATCATCGTACGGATACGTCAACCTCCAATGTAAATGCGGTATTGGATGGAGGTTTGGATGCGTTTATAGAAGCATACCTTAAGAAGAACGCAGCCGAAAACGCGCGTCGGGAGGCGTCATAATGCGATCGGCCGACGATCAACAAGCACCGGGGCACGGACTGCGCAGCATGACCGGCTACGGGCGCGGCGAATCGGCGGAAGGTGCGTTCACGGCCGTTGCCGAAATCAACAGCGTTAATCGCCGTCAACTCGATGTTCGTTTGCAGTTACCGCGTTGGCTTGCCTTACGCGAAGCCATTTTTACCGATCGGGTCAAGGCCCGGTTGTCGCGCGGCCATGTGAACGCGTCGGTTCAGGTGATATCGAAGGAAGCAGCCGACGGGGTTAACGGGGTGTCGTACGCTCAGTTACATTCGGCCGTCGAAGCGATTCGCAAAACCGCCGCGAAACTGGGCTTGACCGACGATTTGTCCGCGTCGCATTTGTTGCAATTATCAGCCGGACCGGGGGCGTCTCAGGAGACGGGTCCGCATGCGGCGGCTGAATCCGCCGCGGTTACCGCTTTTGCAAAGGCGTTGGATGAGCTATGCAGGATGCGCGCCGTGGAGGGGGCAAGGTTGGAATGCGACTTGCGGCAACATCTGGAATCGTTGCGCCTGCGCGTAAGCGCGATTGAGGCATGTGCGCCAGACATTCCGGTTGCCTATCGGGAGTTGTTGCAACGACGTCTGTCCGAGGCCGGTCATGCAGCCGCGCTCGACGACGAGGTGTTGCGACGCGAGCTGCTGCTTTTCGCCACCCGATCCGATGTTACCGAGGAGATAACCCGCCTGTACAGTCATTTTGAGCAGGTATCCGAATTTCTTCAGAAGTCTGAACCGGTGGGACGTGCGCTTGATTTTCTTGTGCAGGAAATGTCCCGTGAAATCAATACTCTTGGCGCGAAAGCCGCAGATGCTCGGATATCGCGTGAGGTGGTCGGGTTCAAAACGGAACTGGATCGTTTTCGTGAACAGGTACAGAATGTAGAATAAAGATGAATGACAAGACGTTCCATTCAGGCGGTGAGCGAGGGCATCAACGACCTTTGCTGCTGGTTGTTTCCGCCCCTTCAGGCGGCGGGAAAACCACCTTGTGCCGGCGGCTGTTGGATGCTTCACCCCAGATGCGATACTCGATTTCCTGTACGACACGACCGCCGCGCGGCAATGAAGTAGACGGACGCGACTATTATTTTCTGACGCCGGCCCAGTTTGCGGACCGGGTGGCGCGGGGTGATTTTCTCGAACATGCCTGCGTTCATGACCACCGCTACGGTACGCCGCGTTCCGGAATTGAATCCGCCCTCCAGGCTGGCTTCGATATTGTGCTGGATATTGACGTGCAGGGCGCCCACGCTTTGCGCACGAAGGTAGCCCGGTTGTCGTCCAACGATCTTGTGCGGCATGCATACGTCGATGTGTTTGTCGAACCGCCGTCACTGGATATTCTTGAGAAACGGTTGCGCGATCGTGGCGAGGATGATGAGGCGGTGGTGACGCGCCGATTACAAAATGCGCGTGCCGAACTGGCGGCAGGCAATCAATACGGGTACCGCATCGTGAACGACAACCTTGATACGGCAACGGTTGCGCTGCGTTCAATTGTCATTGCTGAACATCATCGCAATCTTGGCCGAAAAGGGGACCTATGAAACAAGATTACCGTGTTTTACTGGGAGTGACCGGATCGATTGCCGCATACAAAGCCGTCGAGCTGCTTCGTTGCATGCAGCGCAAGGGATGGTCGGTGCGGGTTGTGATGACACGAGCTGCCACAGAATTTGTCGGCGAATTAACGTTTCGTACGCTTTCGCGGCAGCCGGTTGGCATCGATATGTTTGCCGCTCCCGACCAATGGGAACCGGCCCATATTGCCCTTGCGCAATATGCCGATATCATGCTGATTGCCCCGTGTACCGCGAATGTGATCGCCAAAATGGCCCACGGCATTGCCGACGACCTGCTGAGTTGTACGGCGTTGAGTGTGGAGGCGCCGCTGGTGGTGGCGCCC
>PXCX01000127.1 GCA_003565195.1 PVC group bacterium
CCGAACGGCTCGGTTTTCCGCCAGCCACACCGGATGCCCCGACCACCCGGGTGGTCACAGCCGACGGGCGCCATGTCGATGCCCGCCCCGTGATTCTGGAGTCGGTAGATGTCGCCGGCCACACCGAACAAAATATCGCTGCCGTCATTTTGAAAGAATCACCGAGCGACCATGTCGACGGCCTGCTGGGAATGAGTTTTTTACGCCGTTTTCATGTTTCGCTGGAAGGATCGGGCCGTCTGGTTTTACGCAGTTTGGATGCCTTTTAAAGGGCTCTAAACAACCCAAGGATACTTATCGTACATGACCGAAAACGAATATCTCGCATTGACAGCCGATTACGACGTGATCCCGGTCTGTCGTGAAAGGTTGGCGGATCTTGACACGCCGGTCACCGTTTTGCAACGGTTTCGCGATCGCGATAATGTCTTTCTGCTCGAGAGTATGGAAGGCGGCGAGAAATGGGGCCGCTATTCGATCATCGGCATTGATCCCGAACCCTTGCTTACCGTAAAACATACAGGTGAACAGACCGGCGCATTCGAGGCCCTGCGAGATGTATATCGTGGTGTCCGCACGGCCGTGCTGCCCGGATTACCCCGCTTTTTCGGTGGTATAGTCGGTTTTTTCGCGTACGAGGCATGCACTGAATTTGAGCGTTTACCGGCGCCTGCCGGCGATCCACGACAGCCGCCGGTCAGCCGTTTTTTACGGGCCGACCGCTTAATTGTGTTCGATAACCTGAAACACACGGTTCGTCTGATTTACTGTTCGCATCCGCAACGCGATGGGGCGTCGCCCGCGGCAGCCTATGCTTATGCCGTCAAACAGCTCGATGCCATGGAAGCGATGATGCAGCAATCGCCGGCGCCGGTCAGCGCTCCGGTCGTTGCGCCGGCGACGTTCGAATCCAACTTGTCCCGCGATGCCTTCATCGATCGGGTCCGCCGGGCGCGTGATTACATCATCGCCGGGGATGTTATCCAAGTGGTGATCAGCCGCCGTTTCAGCGCGCGCTGTTCTGTCGAACCGATCCAACTTTACCGGGCGCTACGTTTTTTAAATCCATCACCCTACACGTTTTTTCTCAAGATGGGCGACCATGTACTGGTCGGGTCGTCCCCTGAAGTCATGGTTCGCCTGAGTAATCAGCGCGTTGAATTGCGACCGATTGCCGGCACACGACCGCGTGGTGCCGGCGAGCAACAGGACCGCGCCAACGCCGACGACTTGTTGTCGGACGAGAAGGAGAAAGCCGAACATGTCATGTTGGTCGATTTGGGGCGTAACGATCTGGGCCGCGTATCGCAACCCGGAAGTATCCAGGTTGATGAATACATGGTGATTGAACGCTACAGTCATGTGATGCATCTGGTCTCCCATGTACACGGCATATTGAGGCCGGAATTCGACGCGCTTGACGTCATGGCGGCAACGTTTCCGGCCGGAACCCTAAGCGGAGCACCAAAGATCCGGGCCATGGAAATCATCCATGAACTGGAACCCGGGCCACGTGGGGCTTACGGCGGTGCGCTGGGATACATCGGTTACGACGGAAACATGGATATGGCCATCACCATACGCACGCTGGAAGTTGCCAACGAGACCATCAGTGTTCAGGCGGGTGCCGGCATTGTGTATGATTCCGATCCGGCATCCGAATACGACGAGACTTCGCATAAGGCACGCGCCATGCAGCATGCGCTCGCGATGGTACGCAACGGGTTGCGTCCCCGCGACAGCGGTGCGTAACCGGGAAAATCACCATGATTTTAATGATCGACAACTACGATTCATTCAGTTACAACTTGGTCCAGGCGTTGGCCGGAATGGATGCGCAGATCCGGGTGGAACGTAATGATGTAATCACAGTCGATGCCGCCCTGGCATTGCGGCCTTCGGCAATCATCATCTCGCCGGGTCCCGGCACCCCGGACAATGCCGGCATTTCGGTCGAGCTGATTCGTGCCGCGTCCGGCAAGATGCCGCTGCTCGGCGTCTGTCTTGGGCATCAGGCGTTGAGCATGGCTTTTGGCGGACGGATCATCGCCGCCGCGTCTATCATGCACGGAAAGTCAACTGCCGTCCACCATCATGGCGAGGGTCTGTACCGCGGATTACGTAATCCTTTTCCGGCCGGCCGCTACCATTCACTCGCCGTGGAACGTGCCAGTCTGCCCCGCGAACTGGTTATCGAGGCCGAAACCGAAGACGGCGAAATCATGGGGTTGCGCCACCATGATCACCCGAGTTACGGTGTTCAATTCCATCCCGAATCCGTTCTGACCCCCTTGGGTAAACGCTTGCTGCGTAATTTCCTCGAGATGATTCACTGAAAAACGAAGGAGAGACTTCCGCATGAAGGAATTACTGGAGAAATTGATTCAAAAACAAGATTTAACCCGCAGCGAAACCGTGCATAGTTTCGACCACATCATGCAGGGACAAATGACCCCGGTACAGATCGCCGCCTTCCTGACGAGCTTGCGAATGAAAGGTGAATGCGTCGATGAAATCACCGGTGCGGCGCAATCGATGCGTGTTCATTCGGTTTACATCGATCCCGGTGGACAGACGGTCATAGACACCTGTGGCACCGGTGGCGATGGACGCAACACCTTTAACATTTCCACGACAGCCGCCTTCATCGCCGCCGGCGCCGGTGTCGTGGTTGCCAAACATGGTAATCGTGCCGTCACCAGCGGCTGCGGTTCCGCGGATGTTCTACAGGAACTGGGAGTTAACCTGGAGGTGCCCCCGGAGATCATCGAGGAATGTCTGCGCGAGATCGGGATTGGTTTCCTGTTCGCGCAGAAACTGCATCCGGCCATGAAATACGCCGCGCCCGTTCGCCGCGAAATGGGTATTCGGACAATATTCAACATTCTGGGTCCCTTAACTAATCCGGCCGGCGCACGACGCCAAATCATCGGTGTTTTCGCGCCGCAACTAACCGAGCTGATGGCATCGGTCCTGCGTGAACTGGGTGCGAAACACGCAATGGTCGTTCACGGTCATGACGGCCTGGACGAAATCAGCAGCATGACCCCGACCCGGATCAGCGAATTGCGTGACGGCACGGTGCGAACCTATGAATTCGATCCGGAACCGTTACTCGAGTCACCACCGACGACGGACAAGGATCTGATGGGAGGCGATCCGGCGTGTAACGCGGCAATCACCGCCGCCATTCTTGACGGCAAGAAAGGGCCCTGCCGCGATATTGCCTGTCTCAACGCGGCCGCCGCCATTCTGGTCGCCGGCAAAGCGGAGCGAATCGAGGATGCGCTGGGCATCGCGCGGGAAGCTGTCGACAGCGGACGTGCCGCCGCCAAGTTGCAAAAATTGATTGAGCAGACGCGGTGAATATTCTGCACGAAATCATTGAACGGCGTCGCGAGGACATCAAGACCGCCCGCCGGCTCCAGCCTGCCGCGGCGCTACAGACGATCGCTGCACAGCGTCAACACCGCTCGTTACGCGAAAAATTGCTCGATCCGGATCAGCGCACTGCGCGGATCATCGCCGAGATTAAACGTGCCAGTCCATCCGCTGGCATGATCCGTCCCGACCTATCCGTCCCGGATTTGGCATGCGAATACCGGGATCACGGCGCCACGGCGCTTTCGATCCTTACCGAACCACACTATTTTATGGGATCGGATACGGATATCCATGCCATTAGAGACAAGATCCGCCTGCCAATCCTGCGTAAGGATTTCATCGTCGACGAGTATCAGGTCATTGAAACAGCGGCCATCGGCGCCGATGTTCTGTTACTGATCGTTGCCGTCCTGAATCCTATACTGTTACGCGACCTGCTGCAAACCGCCGTTGCCTGCGGTCTGGAAACCTTGATCGAAGTCCATGACGAAAAGGAACTGGACACGATCCTGGCTCTGGATCATCCCGAAATGCTTATCGGTGTCAACAGTCGCAACCTCAAAACGCTGGAAACCGATCTGTCAGTTGCCCATCGATTGGCCGACCGGATTCCCGCCGGCATGCTTGCGGTTGCGGAAAGCGGTATCCGCCATGCAACCGAAATCCAGGCACTGCAACGTCGGGGTTACCGTGGATTTCTCGTCGGTGAAAGCTTGCTTAAAAGCGGGAATCCCGGCGAGAACCTAAGTGCCCTGTTTAATTGAAATGGCCGCACCGGAATCGCCCGCGGCGTTAAGGCTTAACGTCAGGATTGTCCGGTGTTTCGGTCAGTAAACGAGTTCCATCGGTCAGCTTGATCACGTCGATCGTATCGGCTTTACGCACACGCGTTTCGTCATCAGCATCGGGCTGAAATATATAGAGCGGAACATGTGGTGATATCCCGAATAATCTGCGAATGGTACCAACGGTGGCTTCGGGTTCGTGCCAGAACATGAACTTATCATCCAGGTAGGCCCGATAAACAACACGGGGGGATTCTTCTAGGATCGCCGCCGCTTTCTCCAATTGTTCGGTTTCCCGGGATATACGTGCCGCAATACGCTCATCGGAACCGGTTCGTTCCGCGGCAACGGCAAGCTGTTCCCCGGCCTTCGCCATGATTTCAAGCGTGTATACTTTTTGGGGCGCCGGTAAGTTCCTATCCTGTTGAAAATAAGGCGTTTCGAACATCGCTCGTTCCAATGTCTTGTAGTATGCGAACATCTCCTGCGCCGCCGGCCCGAAAAGATGGGCACAGGCTTCCAGCAAAACGTCATCGGGATCGATCGACGGATCCCAAAGAGTACGCGCCCCGATATAATAAAGCGGCCAACGGATCAACCAGTCGTCATCCAGCGCGTCATCGGTTTCAATATCCACATAACGAACGTCATAGCGATGCCAGTAGCGGGCATTACGAACGGTTGTCTCCAAGGCAATCCAGGGAAGATCATGCCATTCCGGGTGGAGGGTGCCCGGCATCCAGTAGTCATGAATGCCCAAGGTGACTCCGGTATCATGCCAGCCATGGAAACGTTGGCGAATCCATGCCTGGTTTTTCAAAAACCCATCCATTTCGGGCGTATCCGGTGCGTCCCAGGGTGTGATCCTGTTGCCTTCATGAGCGAAAAAAACCGTCACCTCAGGGGCGATCTCCAACGCCGTATCCGGCGGCGGTGCATGCGTCAATCCGCCCACGCATAAACCGATCGCAAAACGATCTTCATAAACTGGACGCAAACCGTCGGCGATACGTGTGGCAAAAAACAATCCTTGTGCGCCGGGATTACCGATTGCGCGCGTATGTTGCGTGTCAGGCCATCCATAGGTATCGTTTAGGCTTATATCGAAATACAGGAATTCCCGCTGGCCCTCTAAACGCGCTTTGAATTGTTGCACGACATGTTCGATCACTTCTGGATGACAAATATCCGGCTGTCCCGCATCGAACCAATCGGGATACTCGGCTCGCAATTTACGCGGTACAAGCGTATTCAAGGTATATGTCTCGCGCGGCAACGCGCCGCCCAGACGCCAGGCCCGGCCAACCGCGCTTTGCGGCGCCACAGCGCGAATCCGGCGCAAATCAAACGCCGCCGTTTTCCTGACATCAATATCCGGAACCCGCAGATGGTTCACGCGGGGAATAACCTGCCAATCCGGATCAGAAGCATACCAACCGCATCCCCAACGCTGCAGCAGGTCATAAACGGCATAAATCGAACCTTCGCGGCCACCGCCGTCATTGCCTGCCAAGACAACGATCCGGCCCCGACGACGGATCACGTATTGATCGTTTTCCGAAGGATTCCGCGGTATCTGAACGCCCATACCGTCTGCGATCGCGGTAGAGCCAACCGCCAAAAGAGTTCCATCGGCAGGTGCCTCGCTTTCAGCAACGATCGCCAGGGTTTGACCCGTCATTTGCGCAATTACATCACGTAAAATTTCAGCCGCTTGCTCTGCTGTCGCGGAGGGTGTATCCGCGACCACAATGGTCGCACCAGACTGCGCGTCGCGTACCACAAACGGATCTCCCCGCAAACCAGCGCAACCGGATGCCAGCAGCAGCATGGCAAGCGCGCCCAGCAGGACAACCGTTTTTTTTGGCAATCGAATCACGTTAAACCGTATTTAGCATTCACCCTGACCGGACATCCGCCGGCCGTTCATAGATGCGATCGGCCTGCCAGCGACCTACGTTATCCAAAACAACCGACGGATCCGCGTACGCTTCACACAAGAGTTTGTGATAGACGCCCTCCTCGCGATTTCGGATGCCATCCTGAACGTGGATCGCGGCATAACCATTGGCTGCTTCCGGATCCATGAAATCCTTGCTGATATCCGCAAGCACATCGCTGGTTCCGCTGCCTTCGTCAAACTGTTGTTTTTCTCTCCAGACGATTTCCTGAGGCAACAGATCTTCAAATGCTTTACGCAGAACCCACTTCTCGACCCGCTTGCCTTTTGAATCGGTATATATTTTAAGTTTTGCCGGAATGCGTTGACCCAGTTCGATCATATCGAGATCCAGGAAAGGCACTCTGCCTTCAATCGCGTGTGCCATGGTAAGGCGGTCGACCCGTTGGAGATTGATATTATGAAGTGACGCAACGCTGCGATACAGCTCTTCATGCAGGGGCATCGTATCGTCAAAATCCTTGTGATACGCGTAGCCGCCGAACAATTCGTCGGCACCCTCCCCCGTCAGAATCACCTTAACGTGTGCCGATGCCAGCCGCGACACGAAATGACAAGGAACCGCACTTCTGACCAAATCCTGATCGAATGACTCCAGAGAAAAAACGATATCCGGCAGAGTACGCTTTATCTCGTCCAGGGACAACACGTATTCGTGATGGATACTGTCGATGTGTTCCGCCACCCGGCGTGCTGCTTCAAGGTCCGCACTGCCTTCAAGGCCCACGGAAAATGTATGCAGCTCGGACATATGCGCACGGGCAATGGCTGCTATAATGCTGCTGTCAAGCCCGCCGGAAAGAAAGGCACCCAACGGAACATCGCTCATCAACCGTTTCCCGACCGACCGCTCCAACGTTTCCCGGATCACCCTGCACCAGTCCTCGACCGACCGCTCTTCGGGCTCTGCCTTTGGTATGTCACGGTATTTGTGGAACCCGGTTCCCGAATGGAAATAGGTCCCCGGAGGAAATTCCCTGACGTTGCCGGCCCGTCCGGAAAGCGCTTTAAGCTCCGACGCAAAGACGATTCGGTCTCCTGAATCGCCGTAATAAAGGGGCTTGATACCCACCGTATCGCGCGCCGCAAAAAAGTCCATGCCATCCGTCAGGATAAATGCAAACATACCATCCAGAAAATTAACCATCCCATGGTTGGCATCCTCGTACAGATGCAACGCGACTTCGCTGTCGCTCGAGGTACTGAAAGTATGCACGCCGGAAAGCTCATCTTTAAGTTGCGAAAAATTGTAAAATTCGCCGTTGGCGATCATCGCGATGTCTTTGGATTCATTGAAAAGGGGCTGACATCCGCCCTCCGGATCCATAATCGAAAGGCGACGATGACCAAGCGTCGCGTTAGAAAACGAGGTCATTCCTTCGGCGTCGGGTCCACGATGAATCAGACGGTTCATCATAAGCCGGGTCAAATTTTGATCATCTTTACCCCATACGGCAGTGATTCCGCACATGACATATCCTTTCCTTTATGTTTTGAGTTGAGGGTTTTAACGCGATTAAGGTTTTAGCTCCTTAAACCGTGACAAACCAGCGTGCATGCCCGGGTCTGCGCACAATGTCTATAAAAATTATGGCAGCGGGATCGATTTGGATTGACTTATCTCCAGAATACTTTACCATCTGAAGCCAATAAAGGCAATACGGAATGGCAGCACAATCGTCCTCAAGCGCTAACCGGGGGAATGTGGAATCATGAAACCTATCCGAATATGCAAGAGACGTTTCCTAAACCGATTGTTATATCCGCTTTTATTTTTGGCATTATTCGCTTCGGGCATCCTGCAGTCGAAGGCAGTCGAACGCATATGGGCCGGGCATCCCAACGGCGACTGGTTCGAACCTGCCAACTGGAATCCGTCCGATAATTACCCGCAAGCCGGCGACACCGTAATCGTCAATGCCGGCTCTATCCTGCTGACCAACGAGACTGCCGAGGTGTCAGCGTTTACGATATCGAACGCCACGCTGACTCTGTCGAAATGGACAACGCGATTACGCGCGGGAGCGGTTACGATTGAAAACAGCGCGGTTATCACTTTGCCACCATCGTTTACCACGGCGGAAATGTCCAACAGGGTTTGGATTGTTTGCGATGATATTGCGCTTAAATCCGGCGGAGTCATTGACGTCACCGGCAAAGGTTATGCAGCCGGGCACGGCGTCGGCGCCGGCGATTCGGACGGGACACTCGGTTCCGGCGGCGGCTATGGAGGCAACGGCGGCGACAGCGCGACGATAACGGGCGGCCCGACGTATGGCTCGACCAATTCTCCCTGGCAACCCGGCAGCGGCGGCGGCAGTGGTGACGGGTCATCCGGCGGCGCCGGTGGCGGCATGATTCTGATCCAGGCTGCCGGCGAAGTATCCATAGATGGAACGATACGCGCTAACGGCGCTCAGGGCGCAACATCCTCCGATGGCGGCGGCGCCGGCGGAACGATCATGATTGAAGCCGAAAACATCCGTGGCTCAGGCTTGTTAGCAGCCGATGGCGGTCAAAGCATACACGGCGGCAGCGGCGGCGGCGGGCGGATAGCGCTTATCTTCAATGAAGTCATACAGGCCGGTATGGCGCCGAAGTTGACGTATTCCGTAACCGGCGGGGAAGTGAGCGGCTCCGGCAACATGGGCGGTATCGGCACGCTGTTTGTAACCCATCCGATTGTTTTGGCTGACAAAATAGACGGCAGCGCCCGGCTTTATACGGATGCCGTAGCATGGAATATCGACACTCTGACTTTTACCGGCGGCGACATCGCGTTGCCGGCGGGTATTGAGCTTGTGGTGACCAACAACCTGATCATCAGCAACGCAACCGTACGCTATCGCTTCGCTGACGCACAACCGGAGTCCCTGACCATCGGCGGCAACCTGATTTTTAACGATCCGGCTTTTTTGCATCTTTACGCCGGATCGACCAATGCGGGTGTGCAACCTTATGGCGGTCTGCTTGATCTTTCCGGCAGCGATGTCGTCATACCGTCTGGTTGCGTGATTTATCCGGTCTCATCCCCTGTTGACGGCAGTTCGATCAAAATGCTTTTCGCCAATCTGGGTATAGAGACCGGCGGCGCGATCGATGCTTCTTACGCCGGGTTTCCCGGCG
>PXCX01000180.1 GCA_003565195.1 PVC group bacterium
CAGCACCTCGGCGACGCGTCCGATCTGGCGTCGGTAAATCCGGCGGCAACGCGTATCCTGTTCCTGCAGCAAAACCTGGTTGCGCCGTCTCTTTTCCGAATCTTCGACATCGTCCGTCCATTCCGCGGCACGCGATCCCGGCCGTGGTGAATACTTGAAAATGAAGGCATTATCAAAATTAAGGGTATCCATCAAGGCTCGGGTTGCGTCGAAATCGGCTGTCGTTTCACCGGGAAAACCGACGATGATATCGGTGGTCAGGGCCATGTCCGGCAGCGCGTCACGCAGCCGGGCAACGGCGGCGGCATATTCCGCGGATGTATAGCCGCGACCCATACGGGCCAAAATCCGGTCGGATCCCGATTGCAGCGGCAGGTGGACGTGTTCGCATACCGCCGGTAATTCGTGCATGGCGCGCGCCAGTTCCGATGTACATCCATCGGGATGCGCCGATGCGAACCGCAGACGTTGCAGCCCGTTAATATTTTGCAAGCGTTGCAACAATCTGGGGAAAGGGGTACGATAACCTGAAGCGATGCCGGCATCATTCGGTTCGACGGGTTGCATGATGCCGTAACGCAAGATGCTTTGTCCGAGCAATGTCACTTCACGCACACCGGTTTGGATAAGTTGCCGGATTTCGGTTTCGATATCGCTGATGGGACGGCTCCATTCCGCGCCACGCACCCGCGGGACCACGCAATAAGCGCAATGCCGGTTACATCCATACAGTACATTGACAAAAGCGGATATTTTACCCGGGGTATGCCCGGTCAAGTCGGGCCGGGCGCCGGCCGTGGTTTGGGTGTCAACAACCGGATTATCCGTTCGTCGCGCGGCATCCAGCGCGGCCGGCAGCCGGTCCAAGCGATGGGTTCCGATCACGAAATCGAGTTGCGGCAACAATTTCAGCAACGCGGTTCCGCGTCGTTGGGCCATGCATCCGATGGCGCCAACGATGCGACCGGGATTTTGGCGTTTTGAGGCTGCCAACAGGCCCAGTTTGCCGACTGCCTTGTCTTCCGCCTTGCCACGAACGCTGCACGTGTTGACGATCAGCACGTCGGCATCCGCTTCGTTATCGGCAACCCGGTATCCCTGTTCAAGCAACAGGGCCAGGGCGGATTCGCTGTCGCGCTCGTTCATCTGGCAGCCATAGGTTTTGATAAAGACTTTCATGGAATGAGCGTGTAATCAATCGATCAGATCGCGAATCCTTCTCAGTAAATCGGCCGAAAAGTTGACAGGATACCAGCGCGGTTTATCCAATGAACCATCCAGTTGAAACTCGAAAAGTTTGCTTAACGGAAAGGTCAGGGTTCGCACCGCGCTGCCCAGCAAGGTATGGTCGCGCATCAATTTCAGTTGCACCTGAAAATCGAGGTCTTCACCGAAGGTATAAACGCCATGGCCTTCGACATTAAAGACTTCACCTTGAATACGGCCTTTTGAAACATTCAGGCGGTTGTTTGCGATCGCGAAATCGGCATTTGCGCGGGTCTGCAGCAACACCACATCCAATCCGGGAATCAGCCGCGTCAGGATTTGCGAAAGTCCTCCAAAGAGCGGCAACCGGAACAGGCGGCCTTCGCGGATACGCATATCGCCATCAGCCTGCAAGGTGGGCACCCAGTCGATCGCCGCGTTGCCGGTGCCCCTGATGTTCATTGAAAGCAAACCTTCATAAAAGGCGGGATTACTATCGGGGATGGCGGCGGCGATCAGTTTCCTGAAATCGAGACGGTCCATCAACAACTCGAATCGGTAGGTTGGCGCCGTATGGTTTGTTCCGGTTTCGACGGAAAAGCCGCCGTTAATTGCGCCATCGAGAATGGATGCCTGGATTTTGTAGATATCGAAGATATCGTCATGATAGCGCGCCGCCAAATCGATCTGCCCGGCACCGATATTGCGGAAGGCAACCTGTTCGCCCTGGCAATTCATTTGCAAATCCGTTGTTCCATCCCCGCGATAGTTCACCGCGCCCTGTACGTTCCATTGGGTACGGCCCGCGAATTGAAACTCCCGCAATAGCTCCGGAATGGCGAGCCCCACGATGTCGGCGGGCGTGATCGGCGGTGTGGTGCCGCTGAAATCCATCCTGACGTTACCTTCAATGAAATCGCATTGTGCCTGCCCCATAACGAAACCATTTTTCGTCAGGGCAACCACACGTCGCACTTCCAGTTGCGACTGGGTATTGTCATAGCGATAGGTGCCTTCGCCGACCAGCGCCGTAATCGGAATATCGCTGTAATTGAAATCGGTGCCATGGATGGTAATGTCCCCTTCGAAAATATGCTGGGGAGGCCCCACCACGCCGCCGATGTTGAGGTGCGCTTCGGGTGATCCATCGGTCAATACGATATTGTTCAGCAAACGATGCGCGTTAATCTGCCAGGCATCGGCGACCGGAATCAAGCGCGCCGGATCAAAGTGACCCTCTACCGTACCGCTATAGCGGCGTTGCGGCAGATTCAGATGCCCGCGTACCTGGAGTACGCCGGCCATCTCGTCCGGGTCCAGGACCGCGTGCCCATCGTCCATCCATAACCGGTCACCGTCAACCCGGCATTCAACCGTTGCGTGCGCAATTTTCAACCCGGCAAGATCAATGTTTCGGAATTCAAGCCGACTCGCTTCCCCGTCCGGCAAACGCCAGGGGATGGGATGGATCGGTGCATCGGGCGGGCGCGGGATACGCCGGATGACACCGTTTTCGATACCGATACTCCGAATCCCGCTGCGTCCATGCCGCCACTGGGCAGGTTGAATCGTCAAGGTCACCCGTTCGGCCTCAAGCAGCGGAGGCCCCATGGTGCCACGACGGTAAAGCTGCAGGCGGTCCAAGTAAAGCCCGAAGGGAAACCTGAAACGTATCGCGCCGATCTCGGTCACGTAACGCCGGTCACGATTCAAGCGACGCAGGGCCGTGTCCCGGATTATCGGAGGAAAACCGACCCATCGCAAACTAACCAGCATGAAAAGGATCATGATGCCGAGCAGCGCCGGCAGATCGCGCCGGCGGAACCGGCGACGAGCTGAATCACGCGCGGCGGAAGCGCCGGCATAAGGTCGCGCCGAGTTTTTCTTTTCAACGGAATTCATGCTAAATCATCGGCTGCGCCTGACGCGCGGCCGGCGTTCCTGAATCAGTGTTAATCCGGCAGCGGCAACATCAGATCATGGCTTAAACGATTGATGATATCCCGCGAAACAGCAAAGACCAGATCGCGGCCCTGAATCATGGTGAAAATCCCGTCGGTGCGGGCCCGGAATCCGCTGACCAATGTTTTCGAAAGAGCTCCAGCGCCGCTTAATTCCAGGGTCAATTTTAATCCGGGCCGGTCGAATCCGAACACGGCCGGCTGATCGATCCCGCGGTGTTCGACGCGTAGCGCCTGTAATTCCTCGACCAGCGCCAGAACCGTTTCGATCTGTTCGAGATTCAACGGGCGGGATTCCGGTTTTTCCGCTATCCATTTACCTTCAGGATCCCGCTCGACAATCTGGTGTGTTTCGCCCCTTTGGATTTCGATTCGTTTTACGGTTGCGGGATCGACCGCAAGCACCGAACGGCCGTGATAGATCAACGGATCGGTAAAGGCCAAACCGGCTTGGTTGGTACCGATCAGAAGGCCGTCGAGTTGGTCTGCGGCCAGCGTGAAAATGAAATCTTCGTCGTGACCTCGCGCGTAATAAGCTTTGCCGTCCTCCGTTCGAGCGCCGATCTGAACCTGTTTGGCAGATTCGGGTGTCCGTAACAGCGCATTCGTCGCCTGATCGGGTTCGCCCCATAGCGTCAATTCGTAGCGTGCAGGACTCAGCCCCAGTTCGGCAAGATTGGTGCACGGATCGTCGACAATCTGAAGCACGCGTAATTCACATGCTTGAACCACCATCTCCAAAGCCTTCGCATAATCGGCATTCCATTGAACCGGCCGCACGACCTTCCAGTGATAATCTTTTCGCCGTAGGGTGACGGAATCTTCACGATCCCGTAGTTCAAAGCCGGTGACATCCCAGGGTTCGATCCTGAAGAGCCGTTTATCGCGTAGTGCGTCCGGTTCCACCAGGAAGGCATCAAGGATATGCCGGGGAACCGTGAAAACACTGGTCCCGTCGCCGCGCCGGGCATAAACAAGATCCGGATCGGCATCGACCGGTTTTCCTAAAAACACGTCCTCCCCGTGATCCATGGTTGTTCCCCAAACCGATACTTGAACGGTAGCTTCGCCGTCTTCCAGTCCATAGTCAGCCAATAGGGCGCTGGTTCTTTCAGGTAGGAACTGTTTTGCGCGCGCATCGAAAAGACGTTCAAGACGTTTGTGGATCGCCTCGCGATCGGCACGCGCCGCCATCGGTTGGCGCAGCATCCAATCGCCCTGCTGATCGCGCACCAGTTGCACGTAGGTTCCGCCGTAAGGCCGGATATCCAAGCGGAAAATGTCCGCGGGCATCCCTGTGACGAGTGAGCGTTCGCGGAGATCGTCTTTTGTTTGCGGCAACACATCGGAAAACCTTCGATCGGTCAAAAGGATGTGCGGCATGGCGGCGGCTTGAATATATAGCCCGTCTTGCAGCGGACTTTCGACGCCCACCCATATGCTGTATTCCCGATCGGTATCCGCCAGCGTCAAACGGGTATGCGGTGCATCGAGTCCAAAATGGCGCATTAACAGTCCGCGCGCTTCGCGTTGTTCGCGGGTAAGTTTTTCGCGAATCGGCAACCTGTCCACATACGCCAGGATATTATGGATGCGCGCCGCATCCGCTCTTCCTCTGAACGGATGAACAATCTGCCAGTCACGATCCCGTTGTTCGACTTCCAGAATCCAGTCTTCGTGTTCGATCCGCAATCGTTCGATACGTGCCGGATTATATTCGGGAAACAGTTTTGATGGCAAATCATCCGTGGCGCGCTGCTCACGATCGCGTTGTTCGACAAGCCACAACAGTAAACCCAGGCAGGCGGCCGCCACCGTCAGATAAAATATGGTCGCATATTTCATGAGTCCATCATTTACGTCGACGCGGCGCCCCGGCAACATCGGACCGCCAGACCAAGGATCAGAAACACTGCCGGTAGGGCCAGTCCGGCGATCAGAAACAATATTGACAGGTGCTGGCGCGACAGCAACAACATATCCGTTTCAGGGAAACGCGGCGCGATATCAAGGTGGCGGTCGCGTCCCACCAACCAGTTCAGGGCATTTACCATAAGCACCGGGTTGCCGGCTACCATCCCGGTATTCGAGACAAAGTCGGTATCCCCGAAAACGATGACCCGTGTTTGGCGACGGCGTTCGTCGATGCCGCCGGCCTGGCCCTTCTCGATGGCAACAGCCACGGCCGGTGGCCCGTCGAATTCGGGTGCCTGCACGGATTGCGGTTCGGCATCCAATAACTCACGGCCTTTGGCTAGCAAGCTCACGCGTAATCGGCTGGCGGACCCTTCGGGTGCCGCCTTTTCGTTGCGAAACAAGGGGCGTGGCCGGTAAAAGACGGTTGTGATCCCGGTCAGATTTCGGGTCACCGGGTGTTCATCATATTCGCCGACAAACAACTCTGCATGGGTAAGCGTAATCCCTCCGACGCGTCCCGGCGCCACTGTCACGCCCCATGGTTCAAGCAATGATACCATCCCGGATTCGGACGTGTCCAGCAGCACCATCATTTTCCCCTGGTTTTCCAGATAATTGTGCAGCACTTCCAATTCGATCGCGCTAAACTGGTGCCGCGCGCCCAGGATCAGCACCATGTCGGCATCCTGCGGGATACCGCCCGCCTCGGCGATGCGTAATTCGCGCAGTTTCATTTGTTCATCCAGCATCAGGCGTGCCAGTTTGGAATATCCCGAAACCGGGTGGGGATCGTTCAGATCCCGTTCTCCGTGGCCCCGCAAATAATACACAATCGGCGCCCTCAAATCGCTGACCGCATGGATTGCCGAAGAAAAGGCGGATTCGCCGTGAAACGCTTTGAGCCGTCGCGGTTCGCCATAAAGCACCGGCACATAATCGAATTCCGCAACCTTATCGACATCAACCACGTGCCGGCGGTCGCCGGCCTCGAACAGGACAATATCGGATCCTTCCAACCCGTATTTATCGGCCAGCGCCTGTACGCCGATCAGGTCGCGATAGGGGTCGAGATATTTTACGCGGATACGCGGCGAGGCATGATCGTATTCACGCAAAAGATCGCGTACAATGATTGCCAGTTCATGGTCAGGCTGCAACATTACCGTGATATTGACGTCTTGTTCCAGTTCCGCAAGCATCATACGGCTGTTTTGTGATAACCGGTGTAACCCTGCCCGGCCGAAATCATGCCGCCATGCAACCCGATCTGCCAGCAGATTGGCCAACACCAGCACCAGCAGGGCCAGGCCCAGATTGATAACTGTATTCAAGCGGGTCGCCATCTTGTAACGTATCCAGCCGCGCGGGCGATCCGCGGTTGATGGCGTCTGGTTTTTGCTCGGAGCATTCATCATGTATTTAATACCTGCGGGTTGCGCGGTGCAATAACAACGCGCGCTGAGCGCTGAAAAGGCAGAAGAAGATTGCTGAAACCCAAAGAATGATCGGGCGCGTGTCCACAATACCGCGCGAAAAATCGCGAATTGCGGGCGTCAGCGCGATCGCATTCAATGTCTGTGCAGCGTACATGTTTTGGGTTACCGCCGCGGCTTGATCGATGACAAACAAAAGACTGCAGGCCACAAACACCGCAATCACGGTGGACACGGGACCTTTCAAGACCGCCGCACATAAAACGCCGATGCCGTTGAGCAAGGCGCCGCACAAAAACAAGACCAGAAATCCGGTCGTCAGGGGCGCCCACGGGATGCCGTCCTGCACACCGGTTGTTCGACGCAATGTATCAAGAAGCAACGGGTATCCGACCAGCGGCAGGCAGGCCACTCCAAATACCGTCATGGCGCCCGCATATTTTGCCAGGACGATTTGCCAATCGGTTACCGGCGCAGTAAGGATCGTTTCCAAAATCCCGGTACGACGATCTTCGGCGAACAATCGCATGGCAATCACCGAAGTTAAAATGACGATCATAAGCCAGAAATAAACCGGACCGAACAACAGAACCGCCGGATCGAACGGGACACCGACCGATTCTTCGGTTACTTTCCAGAACACCAAACCGGTCATCGCGGTGAATACCGCGAGCATAATATAGGTGGCCGACGCATGAAAAAAAACTCCCAATTCGCGCGCCCATAATATAAGAAAAGTTTTCATTGGACCTCCGGTTTGTCCGGCGCTGTCATGGCCGCAAACACTTCATCCAAATGTTCTTGTTCGCGGCGGAATTCACGGAGAACGCAACCGGTTCGCACGGCCTGCTCAAACAGTTGGTCGCCGATATCGGCTTCCTTGTCGGCCTCAATCTGCAAACAACTCCAGGGATCGCCCGTCTGGATCGAGACCGTGGCAACGTTTTTGAGTTGGCGACACGCCTGCAGAAAGGCGCTCACATCACCGCGGACTTCCGCACTGAAACGGGTGCCGCCGCGCCAACGTTCAATCAAACGTCCAGGGGTGTCCACGGCCACGATCCGGCCCTCGTTCATAATCAGGACACGCTTGCAGATACGTTCTATTTCGGCAAGATCATGGCTGGAAAAAAGGACGGCGCGATGGGCGCATGATTCCATGAAAAGACGGCGTTGTTGTTCCCGTTGGTTGGGATCCAGGCCTAATCCCGGTTCATCCAGGATCAAAACCGGCGGATCGTGAATCAGGGTGTCGGCCAATCCAACGCGTTGCCAATAGCCGCGCGATAAAACACCGATACAACGGTCGGCCACCGGTTCCAAGTCGCACAGTGTCAACATATCGACCACTCGATGGCGGCATTGGCGCCCGCGTAATCCTTTCAGGCGGGCACGATACTTGAGGTAATCGTAGACGCGCATATCGCGATACAAGGCAATTTGTTCAGGCAAATATCCGACCCCGCGACGGGCCCGCAACGGCTCTGTGACAACATCCCATCCCGCCATGCTGACCTTGCCCCGCGTCGGCGGCAGATAGCCCGACAAGACACGCATGATGGTCGTTTTGCCTGCGCCGTTTGGACCCAATAAACCCACGATTTCACCCGCGTGCACATCGAAAGAAACATCGTCGACGGCGGTTACACGACCATACCGAAGCGTCAACCGGTCGACGACAATCAGCTTTTCGTTTGCCTGGGTTACAGGTTCGGTCATGATCGCTCTTTCATGGTTGGCGGCGGATGCCATGGATTTTTGCGATGTACCAGATCTGCCGCCAGACGGATCGCGGCGGTCATGCTGCGATGATCGGCCTGGTCACGGCCGGCGATATCGAATGCCGTCCCGTGATCCGGTGCGGTGCGCACGAACGGCAAACCGAGCGTTAGATTTACACCGTCCCTGAAAGCGATCATTTTCAACGGCGCCAATCCCTGGTCGTGATACATCGCGACCAGTCCGCCATAACGGCCGCTGCGTGCCTGATGAAAGATCACGTCGGCGGGAATCGGGCCTTCCACGTTAATCCCTTTGCGTTGTAAGACACGGACCGCCGGCCGGACTACCCGTTGATCCTGGCTGCCCAGCATGCCGCCGTCGCCGGCATGCGGATTAAGCGCGCAAACACCTATCCGCCGATGGCTTACCCTTAGCCATTTCAGGGCATCCGACAAAAGTTCCGCCGCTTCCATCACACGTTTGCGTGTGATCGCTTGCGTCACGGCATCTAACGGCAGGTGCCGGGTCACCAACACCCCCCGCAGGCAACCGCCCGTAAGCAGCATACCGAAACGGCGTGTGCCGCTCAATTCAGCCAACCATTCGGTCTGTCCCGGCACCGCGTAGCCGGCAAGCTGTAAACTTTGTTTGCAGACCGGGGCCGTCACCATGCCCGCCAGCGCACCCCGGCGGATTGCGTCCGCGGCGGCCAACAAGGCTTGCCCCGCCGAACGTCCGGCCGCCGCCGTGACACGTCCCGGCCGGACGACCGGCGCTCGCCGGTCGTCGGACACGGGGTTCCACTGGGCTAACGCGGTCTTGGCGGGCCACGGTTGGCCGGGACACCATGACGGCGGCAAAACCATTCCGGCCGCGGATGTTCGGGTCGCAATCAGGGTTGCATCACCGATCACGACAAAACGGGCCCGGGCGGCCGGTACCGGCCGCCGCCGCAACGCGGCAAACGTGATTTCCGGACCAATCCCGTTGATATCACCAAGGGTTATTCCTAAGACGGGCGGTTTCAAAAGTAGGTCTCCACCTTATAGACGGCGGCGTTGGACTCGAGGCGCGCGATCCAGCGCCGGTATAGATCTTCTGATTTTTGCCGGCGTATCTTCCGTTCGAGTTCATCATGAACTTCAGCGATCGGTTGGATGCGTTCCTCGCGCCGGTCCACGACCTGGATAATATAATCATCGTTATTCACTGTGATCACATCCGACACCTGGTTTAGCGGTAATTCCCGTGCTGGGTCCGCCAATTCCGGGCGCAATTCATGCAGATTGATCCAACCCCAATTACCGCCTTTGTCGGCGTGACGGCCTTCGGAATAGGTGCTTGCCAGCTCCTCGAAACTGGCGCTGTCGCGCAAACGCGCAACCAGCGAGGCCGCCAGATCTTCGGCGTCCGGATCGCCGCCGCGAATCATAATGACGCGCAAACGCGCCCGGGCCGGAATAAGATAACGGTCCCGCGATTCATTATAGGCTTGCCGCAAATCCGCCGGCGATATGGTAATCCGGCCGGAAACATTCATTTCGCGCATGAAAGACACGATAATCTCTTCCCGAATTTGTTCCCGCCATGCGGCCTGCGTCAGGCCCTCTTGTGCCAAGGCGTCAAGCATTCGGTGGTAATCGCCCCGAAAATTGTCGAATTCGATCTCGCGAATCCGGGATTCCATAAAAGACTCGGGAATCCGCATCTCGCCGCGCTCGTAAGCCTCCACAATCAGGGCTCGATCAATCAGACGGCGGCGGGCCGTGCGCGTGACTTCATGCAACCGGCGTTCCAGTTCAGGACCCGTGTATTGCGTCGAAAGTTCAGACGCTGCCGGCGCTACCATGGCCGACACATCGCCCATTGTGATCCCGCGCTGATTGACAAACGCTGCAACACCATCCAGGGCAACCCGTTCGGCGTTGTTGAAAGACCATGTCATCGCCGGCAACAAGGCCGGTAGCGTAGCGATCAGGATTCGTTGTTGCCATCGTTTCATCATCGATATCCCATTGGTTATTCGAAAGGTTTTTTCACGCAAATAGTTGACGGGTATTATGCCATATTTCGGTGGCTACGGCAACGCTAGATTACGGTTTTGCTTTCATCGCTTGCACAAGCAGCCATCCGGCATTATAATTCAACACCTCGGAACGCGAGGTAACCCTTGGATGATTATAAAAAACCGTTCGTCGACCTGATTCAGCCATGAAGGAAACGTTAACACCGATGATGAGGCAGTATCGCCGTATTCGTGACCGTTTACCGGCGGATACGATCCTTTTTTTCCGGATGGGCGACTTTTACGAAATGTTTTTCGCGGATGCAACCGAGGCGTCTCAAATTCTGGAAATCACATTGACCCGTCGTCAGGGCGTGCCAATGTGTGGCGTACCGTATCACGCGGCCAACAGTTACATCGCCCGCCTGATCGGTGCCGGCCGCAAAGTGGCCCTCTGCGACCAGGTCGAGGACCCTGCCACCGCGCGCGGACTGGTGCAGCGCGAGATTACCCGAATTATTACACCGGGAACCGTAATCGAGGACCATAGTCTCAGTTCGGGATGCCACAACTATCTGGCAGGCATTGTCCGCGACGGACCCGATTTCGGGTTGGCATTACTGGACGTATCGACCGGCGATTTTTCATTGCGCGAATACGACGATCCAAAACAACTGAGCGACGAACTGGCGCGCAGTGCACCGGGCGAATGTATTTTACCGGCAACCCTCAAGGAGGATCCGGAACTGAGTAAACTGTTGCAGGATAACGGGATAACCTGTGTCAGCGCGGCTGACGACTGGACGTTCGACGCGGAAACCGCGCGTGAAACCCTGACAACCCATTTCAGTATCAACAGTCTTGCAAGTTTCGGTTGTGACGACTACCGGCTGGCTGTATGCGCAGCCGGCGGTACCTTGCGCTATGTCCGCGATGATTTACAGCGTCGCGTCGATCATGTCTGCCGCTTGCAGGCCGTACGCGACAGCGGTAACCTGATGCTTGACGCGACTACCTGCCGCAATCTCGATCTGATGCCGACAAGCGCGGGTCGTATCGCCGGGAACGCTTCGCCTTCTCTGCTGGGAATCCTCGACGTCACCCGCACGGCGATGGGCGCGCGACTGCTCCGGGAATGGCTCTGGCGCCCGTTAACCGATCCGGCTCGTATCGAACGCCGGCTTGACGCCGTGGCGGCATTGACGGCGGACCGGACGCTGTTGGCGGAATACCGCGAACGGTTATCCGGAATTCGTGATGTCGAAAGACTGCTGGCGCGTCTCCATGCGGGCAGCGGGAATGCCCGCGATTTACGTGCGCTGGCGGGTTCGTTGCGGATATTCCCGGCCTTACGCGAGCTCGGCGATGCTTCCCGGCAAACCTATCTCGCAAAATTGTGCAACCGTATCACCGTACTCGATACGCTGGCGCAACAGATTGAAGACCATCTGGTTGAATCGCCCCCGCTTTCCATTCGTGACGGTGGCCTGATCCGCAAGGGTATATCGGCCGAATTGGACGAATTACGCGAGGCGGCGGCGGGCGGACGCGACTGGATGGCAAACTATCAGGCGGAGGAACGCGAGCGTACAGGTATCAAGACATTGAAAGTCCGGTTTAACAAGGTTTTCGGGTTTTTCATCGAAATATCGCAAGGCCAGGCTGCCAATGCCCCGGTGGAATATGTACGTAAGCAAACCTTGACCAACGCGGAACGTTTTATCACACCCGAACTGAAGCGACACGAAAACCTGATTCTCGGAGCCCAGGAACGCGCCACCGCGATGGAGGCCGAGTTGTTTCAGGCGTTGTGCGCCGATGTTTTACGAGAAACCACGGCTATCCAGCAAAGCGCGGTCGCCATCGCACGGTTGGACGTCCTGGCAACGTTCGCCGAACGTGCTGTCGCGCTGGATTATTGCCGGCCACAGGTCGTTTCCGATGCTTCCATCCGTATTCGCAACGGCCGCCACCCGATCGTCGAGCAAACCTTGCCGGCCGGTGAAAGGTTCGTACCCAACGACACCTTGATGGATTGCAAAAGCAACCAGGTATTACTGATTACCGGTCCAAACATGGCCGGCAAATCCACCTTTATCCGGCAGGTGGCGTTGTTGGTCGTGATGGCCCAAATCGGTTGTTTCGTGCCGGCCGACGAAGCGGTCATCGGCTGGGTCGACCGGGTGTTTACCCGTGTCGGCGCAGGCGATGATCTGGCGCACGGACGCAGTACGTTCATGGTGGAGATGGAAGAAACGGCCAATATCCTCAACAATGCCACGGCGCGCAGCCTGATCGTACTCGATGAAATCGGGCGGGGCACCAGCACGTTTGACGGTATCAGTATCGCGTGGTCCGTTGCCGAACATCTGGCACGCACGCCGCGTGTCAAGGCGCGCACCCTTTTTGCCACCCATTATCACGAATTGACCGATTTGGCCATGACCGTTGAAGGCGTCAAGAATTATTCGGTACGTGTTCATGAACACGGCGACCAAATTGTTTTCCTGCGCAAGATAACGCCCGGCGCCGCCGACAAAAGTTATGGTATCCAGGTGGCGCAATTGGCCGGATTACCGACCGAAATCATTCAGCGTTCACGCGAAATTTTGGCCAACCTGGAAGACGGTGAATTTATTGAACGCGGGCAACCGCGTCTGGCACGCAAACGGCCGCAACGCCGTCGGCCCTCCTCTTCAACCCAATTAACCCTCTTTAGCGAGGCTGAGAAAGCGACCTGATGCCGTTAATTCGCAAAGCATGGCGAATCCTGGGAATCGCCGGGATCCTGGTATTGTTCGCATGGCTGATATTGATCGGAACCGGGGAAAACTTCGCGGATAACCTTGCGCAAGCCATCGGTGACGCCGGTTGGCTGCCGTTCTTCGCCGCCATGACCTTGCTGCCGCTGGCCGGCTTTCCGGTCACCCCGTTTTACCTGATCGCTGGCGCGGTATTCGACGAATGGCTCTGCATGCTCGCGGCCGCGTTAAGTCTACTGATCAATCTGTTGCTGGCCTACTTGATGGCGTCGCGCTGGATGCGTAACGCCTTGCAAAAACTGCTTTCGCGACACGGTCGGGCCATGATGCCCGCCTTCAGTTCACGTCGCCATACCTGGCTGTATATCCTGGCGGTTCGGGTTACCCCTGGCCCGCCGCTCAGCGTCAAGAACTATTTGGCGGGCCTAGCCGACGTTCCGCTTGCGCCCTATCTGATCATTTCATGGCCGATCGCCATGGGCTACGCAGCCGGTCTAATCGTGCTTGGCGATTCCCTGACCGAACAACGCTGGTTCGGCGTCATTGTGGGTGCCCTGGTGCTCGGCACCTTTCTGGTCGTTATGTTCGTTCTGCGATCCTGGCTGCAAACCCGGGTACGCCGTTTGCGAAGTAAAACCGAACCCGGATCATCAGCCTTGTAAACGGGGTGCAAGCCAGACATCAGACATCGGCCAATCTTTGGCACAACCACTCGAGCGCATGCACCACCGCCTGCTCCCGGATCGTGTGCCGATCGCCGACGGACAATTCCAGTTTTTTTGCGTCGGCACCGGCGTTATCGGCAAGTCCCAACCAGATTGTGCCGACCGGTTTATCCGGTGTTCCGCCGCCGGGACCTGCAATGCCTGTGATTGACAAGCCGTAGTTCGTACGGAAACGCTGGCGCACGCCGGTCGCCATGGCGCGCGCCACCCCGGCACTGACGGCGCCATCGCGGTCAAGCAGCGTTTCGGGAACTCCCAAATGGCGGATTTTGACGGCGTTGTGATAAGCGATCACGCCACCGATAAAATACGCCGAACTGCCGGCCAGCGCGGTAATCCGACCGCCCAGCAAGCCGCCGGTGCATGACTCGGCAACCGCAAGTGTCGCACCCTGCGCACCCAGTAATTCAGCCAGGAACCTTTCCGGGTTGGCATGTGCCATATCATTGGTTTGGTTCACATGCATCATCCTCTTTTATGAAGCGACAGGGTTACGGCATAGCGATGGTGATCATGCCGGATTTGGGATGTTGGTTGGCTCTGATGCGGCCCTGACGCAGTATTTTGGTGACGGCCGCATTCAGTTCGCGGTCGTTATGCGGTTCGGTGATAAACACATTTTGTACCCCGCCGTATTGATTAATCTCGACCACGGCGGTTACCGACCATGGCGCCGGCGTCGCTGGCAAGCGTGCGGTCCAGTCGTCCGGCGGTGAGAAACCGTGAGCCGTCAGCTCGGCATCGGCTCGCCAAAGCGGGACGGTCCCGCTAGCCGCCGGCGGACGTGCCGGTTTTTCAGGCACGGGCCGATACGGCAACAACCCGGCGCGCAGTCGGGATTCGGACAATGGGTCATCCCGTTCGGCGGCCGCGGTCGTCAGGCCGCGGTCAAAATCCATCAACGGTGGCGGCGGGATCGGTACGGCCGGAATTCCGCGTGTTTCCAGGGCAGCCATCTGGATGGTGCGACTGAACCCGTAGGGTGTCGGGATGGAAAACAACAGCGGCGACCATAAGCCGTCGTCTTGAGCGGTATCCGTAAGGATATACCGGATACGCGGGGTATGCACCGTTTCGGGTTGCCGTTCGATGCGAGGCTTAAACATCCAGACCGACCACAACGCCGGACCGGCCAGCGCGATCAGAACCAGAACCGTTGCGACGTTGGGATTCCATAAACGTTGAAACATGGCGCCGGTTTTCATGGCATCGCTTGTGTTTTGGGTGTATCCGGTTTCAAAACGGCCGGCTGGCGACATTGATTTCACGAATGCCGATCTCGGCGGCCAAACCGTAAAGATCGACGAGTAAACCGTGTTGTATCTGATGATCGGCCTCGATAATAAGCGGAAGATCGGGGCGTCGCGCAACGGCTTGGCGCAACGCTGCACGTAATCCGTCACGCTGGGTTTCGACATGGAAACGGCGATCATCGAAAAAAACGATTTCGTGACGTTGATCGCTTCGGGGATCATCCTGGATGACAACCACCATGGTATGCCCGAACGGATGACCTTCGCCGATATGGGTGGCCGGCAGTTCGATGGCGATGCCCGGCTGCAAGACAAAAGGCAGACTGCACAGCAGGAAAAAAATAATCAGCAACACGATGTCGACCCAGGGTGCGGCCGTGACCATGCCGCGGCTGATCCGGTGATCCGGACGATAGCGGGTGCGGATACCTTTCCAGACCCAGCGCGGTGCCTCAGGTGTTGGAGACGTTGGTTTCATGTTGTGTTTCCGTGGTTGCAGGTGAAGCGTTGGCCGCATCGGTGCCGGTCACAAATCCCATGATCTCGGTCGATGCCCGTTCCATATCGATCACAATCCGTTCGACCCGGTTGGCCAGGAAATGGAACGCGGCATAGGAGGGGATGGCCACGCTGAGCCCGGCGGCGGTGGTAACCAGCGCCTGCATGAGCCAATGGGACAGGTCGCCCATCGGAACCAACGGCGCCTGCAGGTTCATGATCAGCAAGGCCCGGATCATGGCGGCAACCGTACCGAGCAATCCCAGCAGGGGCGTAATCTGGGCGATGGCGGTAATCACAACCAAACGGCGTTCCATTCGCATGAGTTCGGCGCGTCCAATATCATCAAGGGCCGAACGGAGATTGGTTGCCGCATCATGCCGGTGCAGAATGGCTGTTTTCATCAGGGACGCCACTGGGCCGGCCGTCTCGGAACATAACGTCAGCGCTTCATCGATATTGCCGCGGCGTATATTATTAAAGATGCCGTTCAGGAAATCTTCCGATCGGATCCGGGCACGATGCAAGTGCAGTGCTCGCTCAAGAAATACCAGGATGGCAATGATACCGCAAAGTGCAATCACATATAGCAGGGGACCTCCCTGCGACAATATTTCGAACATAATATCAGTTACTCCTTGTGCATGATTCGCGACACCAATAAGAAACCTTAATATAACAGCATCCAATGTTCGTCGCGTAATCGTTCAATTCGGGTGGCAGCCTGCGCGGAGGCAGGCACATCCGCGTCGACGACGCGTTGCAGTATGTTGACTGCCTGACGCCATTTCCGGCGCGATTCCAGGATGCCCGCGGCATCGAACGCAGCGCGCTGAAACCCCCAAACAGCGGTCGGGGCGGGACGTATGCCTTGATATTGCATTTCGCGAAAACGCACGAGTGCCGCATGAAAAAATTCAAGCGCCAGGTCCTTGTCGTCCAGGTGTTCATGGCAACGACCGATTTTGTACAACGCCTGCAATCGCATGTCGTCCGGCGACTCCGCAAGCTCCAGTAATTTGCGATACGACAGTATCGCCTCTCGATAATATTGCGGATCCTGATTGCCGAGCATGAACTGACAATCGCCTTTGCGGCCGATCGCAGCGGGCCGCAAATAACTGGCCGGAGTATGCTCGATGACGTCATTAAACAGAACCTTGGCATCGGCGAATTCGCCCAGAGCGCTCAAGGCGTCGGCCTGCGAAAATCGTGCTTCGGCCACACGCGGACTGTCCGGATAGTCCGCGACAAGCCGTGCAAACAGTTCGATGGCTTCCGCGTAATTCTGACGGCGTGCGGCCGTGCGTCCAGCCCACAACAGCGCGTTTTCGGCTACCGCGCTTTTCGGGTAGCGTTCCGCCAGCTCGAAAAATTGGTTTTGGGCTTTAGCGAGTTCTTCCTGGTTAAATTGATTTTCGGCAATCCGGAAAAGAATCTCCGGCGCACGCTCTGAATCGCCGTAATGCTCCAAAAAACGGTGTGCCGCGTTCAATGCTTCATCTTCACGACCGGTCATGGAATAGGCCCATACCCGCATGAAACTGGCGCGTTCGGAATAGGGATGCTCCGGCAATTGATCCAGCAACCGGTTGAATTTTTCCAAAGCGTCATCGAAACGGAACAAGGTATACAGGATCATTCCGCTGCTCAAAAGACTGTCCGCCTGGATATCCGGGTCGGATACCCGCTGCGGAACAATCTCGTATGCCGCCAACGCCTCCCGAAGATCTTCACGTTCTTCGTGAAGTTTGGCGATCCGCAGCAAGGCCTTGGCGGCATCCGCCGAATCGGCAAAATCATCGACCAGTTGGGTCAGGGCGGCAATTGCTTCATCGTAATGTTCCAGCCGGATCATGGATTCGGCTGCCAGATAGCGAGCCCGCGTCACGCGTTGAGTAACACCGGCCGCGGCCGCGGTCTCCGCGGCGCTCTGGTAACGGTCCAGCGCCGCGGCAAACCGTTCGTGAGTGAACCAGGCATCCGCGGCCTTGAACAAGGCCTTGCTGCGACGTTCCGTCGAATCGAATTGTTGCGCCGCCTTCTCGAAGCGTTCGGCCGCTTCCGCCGTGCGGTCCATCGCCAAAAAGGACCATCCCAGTCCGGTCAGCGCTTCCGCCTGGCCCACCCGATTTGTGAACGCATCGAGATAAACCTGGAATTCATCGGCGGCGCGGTCGTGTTTTTCGCCGCGTAACAGACCGTAGGCAAGTTTCAGTTGCAGTTCGGGAACGTCATCCCGCCGGGGTGCAGCGCGGATGACCTCGGACAGCCGTTCAGCCGCCGCATCGGTGTGTCCCGTCTCGAACATCAAACGGGCTGACTCGATGGTTATCGGGCGCCGGTGTTCTTCCGGGGGCAACCGTGCCAGAATCTTGTCCAGCACCGCCACGGCGTCGTCAAGCTGGTTTTTTTTCTCCAGAACCTCGGCTTTGGCCATGCCGAACCGGCCTGTTTCAGGCCCGCTCATTCCCGGAAAATCCAAAAGTTTGCGGAAGATGGCGCGTGCCTCATCATATCTTTCAGCTTGCAACTCAAGTTGTCCCTGCCAGTAGGCGGCTTCACGGCCAACCGGATCTGACAGGTCGGTGGCCAGGGCTTCCAGTTTGGCGGTCGCCTCGTCATGGCGGCCATCCAATATCAGTGTTTTGGCCCACGCCAACCGGGTGGCATCGGTTTGCGGGGCATCGGGATAGGTTCCGACCGCCTGTGCGTAAATTGCCAGCGCCTCATCCAACCCATTAGCCGCGGTTAAAGCCGCCGCTCGTAAAGGCAATACATCCGCCATCCGGTCCGCCTCGGGAAACTGGGTTTGAAAGGTTTCCGTCAGTTCCAAGACCTTGTCGTTGCGCTCGAGATGATGATAGGCGACGGTACGCCAGAACAGTAGATCGGCGGCCGCAACCGAGTTTTGGAGCGCGGCAGGTAAATCCGTGTCAATACGTTTCAGTATATCTTCGTGCCGGTCGAGTGCATGATATGCCCGGGCCAGCAAAACCAAACCGGATGCGTACGCCTCGTCATCCGCCGCAAGCGTTGGTAAATTACGTTCCAGCAAGTCGACTGCCATCTCGAACAATTCGTCTTCCAATGCCGCGTGAATCGCCTGCATCGGATCCATGCCGGCATCGGTAACGATCTGGCCGGCGTTATCGTCATTGGCGCCGAATGAAGCCGGCATCAGGATCGCGAAGATAACACCCGCAACGATTGCGATCATTTTTAATTCGTGGTCACTTGTGGTCATTCGTGCTTGCATGGCTTATAGTGTAACACGGCAGGCTGCGGTTATGCCAGTTTTTATCCGCTTTGACGTAACGCGGCGCCGGTATGCGAGTGTTCACAGGCGGCGACCGTTTCCAGCGGTCCGGCAACCACGACGTGGCCTCCCCCGTCGCCACCTTCCGGACCCAAGTCAATAATATAATCCGCCATCCGGATTACGTCGAGATTATGTTCGATCACTACGATCGAATTACCGGCATCCCGCAGCCGCAAAAGAATATCCAGCAACCTTTGGACGTCGGCAAAGTGCAAGCCGGTGGTCGGTTCATCGAGCATATACAGGGTACGTCCGGTCGCAACCCGGCTCAGTTCGCCTGCCAATTTAATCCGCTGGGCCTCGCCGCCCGACAAGGTAGTGGCCGGTTGCCCGAGCTGGAGGTAACCGAGGCCCACATCCGACAGGGATTGGAGTCGCCGGGTAATCGGCGTGACCGGCCCGAAAAAGTCGAGGGCTTCGTCGACCGTCAGCGCCAGCACCTCGGCGATGTTCCGGCCGCGATAACGTATATCGAGCGTTTCACGGTTGTAGCGCGCTCCGCGGCACGCTTCGCAGGTGACAAATACATCGGGCAGAAAATGCATTTCAAGACGCAACAAACCGTCGCCTTTACAGGTTTCGCAGCGTCCGCCCTTGAGGTTGAAACTGAAGCGTGAACGCCCGTATCCGCGAACACGGGCAGCGGGTAAATCGCTGAACAGCCCGCGAACAATGTCGAAGGCGCCGGTATAGGTCGCCGGATTACTGCGTGGTGTACGACCGATCGGATCCTGGTCGATGACAATCACTTTATCGAGATGTTCCAAGCCCTCGAGCTGTTGATAGGGGCCGGGTACCGTACGTGCCCGGTTAAAGTGACGCAACAACGCGCGCCGCAGGGTTATGTCAACCAGCGAACTTTTGCCGCTGCCGGAAACGCCGGTGACGCAGACAAAGTGTCCCAGCGGGATAGCCACCCGGATTGACTTAAGGTTATTTGCGGTGGCGCCGCTAATCGTTAAATGGCCGCATTCAACCGGACGGCGCCCGGCATTGCGGGTGGTCGGTTTGGCGCGACCGGCCGCCAGGTAACGGCCGGTAAGCGATTGCGGGCTGGCCATGATCTCGGACAACGTGCCTTGGGCCATGACCTGACCACCATGCCGGCCGGCGCCCGGACCCAAATCGATCAAGTAATCCGCGGCGCGCATGGTTTTGTCGTCGTGCTCGACAATGACCAGGGTATTACCCAAGTCGCGCAACCGGTGCAGGGTTGTAATCAGGCGATCGATATCCCGCGCATGCAAACCGATGCTCGGTTCGTCCAGGACATAAAGCACGCCAACCAGTCCCGCGCCGATCTGGGTTGCCAGCCGGATGCGTTGCGCTTCGCCGCTGGAAAGCGTGGCGCTCTCGCGTTCCAGGGTTAGGTACGATAATCCGACTGCTACCAAAAATCCCAGGCGATCCGTTATTTCCTTGAGGATATCGGCCGCCACCAGCTGTTCGTAGCGGTTGAGGTCAAGGTCGGCGAAAAACGCGACCGCTTTACTGATCGGCATCGCGACAACATCCGCGATCGAGCGTTTGCCGACGGTACAATGCAGGATTTCGGGTTTAAGACGCTGTCCGCGGCAGACATGGCAGGGGCGCAGAGTCATGTATCGGCGTAGCGTCCGGCGTACGTAATCGCTGCGGGTTTCGCGCATGCGCCGTTCTAAATTGGGCAACACCCCTTCGAACGGCTGGCTACGCGTGCGGCGTTTCCCGCGCTGGACAGCAGTCAAGCTAATCGTCGTACGGCCGGATCCATGCAGAATGATCCGCTGCAAGTGCGCCGGCAGTTCGGCAAACGGTGTCTCGGGTTCAACCTGGTAATGGCGTGCCAGTGCCCGTAACAGTTTGCGGTAATACAGTACCAGACGGCGTCCCCCCCGTTGCCAGGGAGCAATCGCGTTGCGGGCAAACGGCAGGGTGCGATCGGGCACCACCAGGTCTTCGTCAAAGACCATTTGCTGGCCTACGCCGGAGCAGGTGGGACAAGCGCCGTACGGGGAATTAAACGAGAAATGGCGCGGCGTCAACCGTTCGAACACGATTCCACATGAAAGACAGGCATTTTTTTCGGCAAACCATGCCGTTTGCCATGCGTCGGACTGTTCCGCCCGATGCATGGCCAGCAGAAGTCCATCCCCGTATTTCAAAGCCAATTCCACCGAATCCGTCAACCGACTGCGTATCAAGCGCGTAATCATCAGTCGATCAACCACGCGTTCGATATCATGCGGAAGGTTGGCATCCAGCTCCGGTAAATCATCGATATCATACAATCCACCATCAATTCTTACCCGCACAAATCCTTCCTTGCGGATGCGGTCGAACACCGCGGTATGGCGTCCGGGTTGAGCACTAACAAGCGGCGCCAGCAACATCACGCGGGTACGATTCTCCAGCGCAATCAGCGTTTCGACAATTTCCTGCGCATGGTAGGTGCGAATCGGTTTTCGGCACTTGGGGCAGTGCGGTTTACCGAGATGCGCATAAAGCAGGCGAAGATAGTCGTGAATCTCGGTGGCGGTAGCGACCAAGGAACGCGGATTGGGCGACGCCGTGCGCTGTTCGATCGCGATTGCCGGCGACAAACCGTCGATCGCATCGGTGTCAGGCTTTTGAAACTGGTCCAGAAATTGGCGGGCAAACGCCGATAGGCTTTCGACGTAACGGCGTTGACCCTCCGCGTAGAGCGTGTCAAAGGCCAGCGACGATTTGCCTGATCCGCTGAGACCGGTAATCACCGTCATACCGCCGCGCGGCAAACGAACGGTGATGTTTTGCAGATTATGCTGGCGCGCACCGCGAACGGTAATCCAGTCGGTACTCATGGCAATTCCCAGGGGTAATCCACCCAATATTCCAAAATTCCGCAGACCGTTGTCGATCTTGCGGGGCGCGGCGATCCCTGCCGGCGGCCCGATCTTGAAACGCTGGCCCGGCCCGGCCGATCAGTGCAGTTTTACGAGACGGTAATTTTTTTTGCCGGTACGCAACACCAGCATGCGCCCGTCAAGCACCGTATCGGCCGAAACAACGGCTTGCGGATCGTCAACCCGACGGTTGTTGAGATAGAATCCGCCACCGGCAATCAAACGGCGCGCCGCCCCCTTGCTGGCACACAGGCCGGCGGCGACGGTAACGGATACAATATCGCGATTGATCACCGTATCCGCGGATAACGCCACGGACGGAGCATCGGCGAATACGGCCTCCAGATCGGCGGCATCCAACCCTTCAAGGGCACCGCCAAAAAGCGCATCCGTTGCCGCTTGCGCCTGTCGCAGACCGCGGTCGCCATGCACCATGCGCGTGACATGCTCGGCCAAACGACGTTGGGCCGCTCGCTGTTCCGGCATATCCGCCATTTGTTTTTGCAGCGCGTCGATCTCTTCAAGCGATCCAAACGTGAATATTTTAAGCAAACGAATCACGTCTGCATCCTCAATACGCAAGAAAAACTGATAGAACGCGTAGGGCGAAGTCCGGCGCGCGTCAAGATAAACCGCGTTACCTTCGCTTTTACCGAACTTGCGGCCGGCATGATCGCTAATCAGGGGAAACGTCAGACCGTACGTTTCCGCGCTGCGCAACCGGCGTATCAAGTCGATGCCGGCCGTTATATTACCCCATTGATCGGAGCCGCCGACCTGCAGCCGGCATTGGCGGGTATCGTATAAATGCAGAAAATCGTAAGCCTGCAAGGCCTGCTAACTGAACTCGGCATAACTCATGCCGGACGCACTGTTCAATCGCGTCCGCACACTTTCGCGACCGAGCATGGCGCCCATCCGGAAATGAGTTCCCGCCTCGCGCAAAAAATCCACAATCGAGAACTTCCCTAACCAGTCGTTATTGTTGATGATTCGGGCCGGCGCCGTTGGGTGATCGAAATCTAGAAATCGCGATAAATTCTCGCGGATCCCGATCAAGTTATGTTCCACCTCGTCGGCGCTCAGGAAATTACGTTCGCTGGATTTACCCGAGGGATCGCCGATCATACCGGTGGCTCCGCCGGCAATCGCCAGCACCGGATGACCCTGGCGTTGAAAATGCGCCAGGGTCATGATAGTGACGAAATTACCGATTTGCAGACTATCCGAGCTTGGGTCAAACCCCGCATAAACCACGGTCGGCTTGCGTACCACAGTCTCCAGTGCCGGATCCGTGATCGCTTCGACTAAACCGCGTTCGCGCAGGATATCAAGAACGGTTTTCACGGTTCAAGAATCGTCTTGGTTGCCGTAATCCTTCTTGCGCCGACGTTCGCCGGGATGCCATTCCTCGCTTTTTTCACCGGTATTGAATGCCGCATCAAACGCACCGGCCAGATCAACCATGTCCTCGCCGGCAGTCAGGCCCTCGAGCATTTCGTCATCGATCTGGAAGTCTTCATCGTCGACCAAGGCGGCTTTAATGCTTAGCCCGATCTTGCGCTCGTCCGGATCGATACGAACAATCCGGGCTTCGACCTGCTGGCCGACATTGAGAACATCTTTAACCTTTTCGACATGCTGATCGCTGATTTGCGAGATGTGAACCAACCCGTCAATGCCTTCCTCAATCTCAACAAAGACGCCGAAACTAGCCAGTTTACTGACTTTGCCGGTGACTTTCTGGCCGACTTTATAGCGACTGCCGATCGTCGACCAGGGATCGTCCTGAGCCTGTTTCATCCCAAGACTGATACGCTGATTGTCCGGATCGACCTCGATGATCATGGCATCGACCGTGTCGCCTTTCTTCAGGACTTCCGAGGGATGATTGACCTTGCGCGTCCATGACATATCGGAAACATGGATCATTCCGTCAATCCCGTCCTGTAACTCCACAAACGCGCCATACGGCGTAAAGTTGCGAACCACCCCGCTGACCCGTGAACCGACCGGATAACGATCGCGTACGCCGTCCCAGGGATTCTCCTCGGTCTGGCGAATACCCAGCGCGATTTTTTGGTCTTCCTTGTTCACACCCAGCACAACCACATCGACCATGTCGCCGACATTGAGGATATCGGACGCACGCGCGATCCGTTTGGTCCAGGAAATCTCGGAGACGTGAACCAGCCCTTCGACTCCCTCCTCAAGTTCCACAAAGGCGCCGTAGGTGACCAGGTTGACGACTTTACCGCGCAGCCGGCTGCCGACCGGATATTTGGTGTCGATATCATCCCAAGGGTTGGCGCTTTTTTGTTTCAATCCAAGTGAAACCCGTTCGCGTTCCTTGTTGATATCCAAAATAACCACTTCAAGCGGCTGACCCACCGAAACCATCTCCGACGGGTGCGAAACACGGCCCCAGCTCATGTCGGTAATATGCAGCAGACCATCCATTCCATCAAGATCAACGAATACGCCGAAATCGGTAATGTTCTTGATCGATCCGGTGCGGTACTGACCTACCTGGATCTCGTTCAACAGATTGCGGCGCCGTTCGCGCCGCCGTTCCTCAAGCAATTCGCGCCGCGATACCACGATGTTCTTACGGTCTTCATTGATCTTGAGGATCTTGAATTCGTAGCTGTTGTTGATAAATGCCGAGGGATCATGTGCCGGCCCGATATCGATTTGGGATCCGGGCAAAAAGGCATCCACGCCGTCCACATCAATGATCATCCCGCCGCGAACCCGTCCCTTAACGACCCCTTCAACGACGCCGCCTTCTTTATAATTGGCCAGGACATTGTCCCATTGCCGTTTGATGTCGGCCTTTTTCTTGCTGATAACGATGTTGCCGTCTTCGTTTTCAATGCCTTCAAGCAGGACATCAACCTCGGTCTGCGGTTCAACGGCTTCGAAATCGTCGAATTCCTCGGCTGGTACAAAGCCTTCCGATTTATAGCCGATATCAATCAGTGCTCCATTAGATCGAACTTCAAGGACATTGCCCTTGACGATCGAACCTTCGGTAAAGTTTTTCAGCGTTTCGTCATACATTTGAGCCATCTCGTCAAACGACATGGCGGACTCGGTGTCGGCGGGGGCCGGCTGAGATTTGGGTGTGCTGGTTGCAGCGGTTTCGGTCATTAGTTTGATTTACCTGATAAGTTAACAACATCTACGGGGAATACACCTTGCCGCCACCCGGCCGCAAGGCGCCGTCCCAAACCCGGGGACGGATCTCCTTGATTCGTAACTATCCAGCATTACATATCTTGCCGCGGGATGCAAGCACAAAATAGCGGTAAAAATCGGGGATCGACAAAACCGTCCGGAAACGGCATTATTTCGGCATATGAGAGAAGCCATTGTGTTGATCGATATCGGCAACAGTGCCACTAAACTAGCATTAACGGGACGCGGCGGGCGCGCAATATCGGCCAAGACGCTGCTGACCTTGCCGACTTCTACAACGACGGCGCGCACCGCAGCCGCTGCGCTGGACCGGCTGCAGGCGTCCCGTCGGGTTGGCGGCGCGCTAGGCGCTTCGGTCGTTCCCGGCGCCAAGCCGCTGTGGTCACGCGCCGTACACCAGGCGTCCGGCATCCGTTTACAATGGATCCGGCATGACTGGTCATGGAATTTCAGATGGCGCTACCCCCATCCCGAAACGATGGGCGCCGATCGGATCGTGAATCTCTGCGCTGCCCGGCAACGCTATTCGCCGCCCTTAATCGTTCTGGATTTCGGGACCGCCTTGACCGTCGACATGTTGAACCCCGAAAACGAGTTTATTGGCGGAATGATTGCGCCCGGTTTCGCGATGTTAAGCGCTGCGATGGCGCAACGAACGGCTCGCTTACCAGCATCGACACCGCGGATCGGCCGGATACCGTCGCGCATCTGGGGCCGCAATACCCGCGAATCGATGCGCTGCGGGATGCGGTTGGGTTATCGCGGCATGCTGCGCGAACTGATCAGTTCCGCCATGGCCTCCCTGGAAAATCCGGCAACCATTTGTGTAACCGGGGGTTACGCGGCGAAGGCGATGGCCACTTTGCCGGATATCGCGTGCCGGATCCATCCCAACTTAACCATGGAAGGCCTGGCCCACGCCGGTCGGCTGAATCTTGGTGCCGCTTAATCGAGCAACGGCAAATCGCCGATCGCGGTAAACGGCGGAACGTCTACCTGACGCCAGCGGGCGGCGGTATCGGGCGGACCGTTTTCCCGGGTGAACATCGAGTGCCAGCGTTTTTTGAATCGTAACCCGTTGCGAACAATTAAATAGGTGTTCGGCAAGTGTTCCGTGCCGCAGGTGGTCACGTTTTCAAAATGATACATTTCAACGGACGCCAGATAGCGGACGCGATGTCCTTGATGACGTATGCGGTAACATAAATCAATGTCTTCGTACTCTACCGGATTAAACCATGGATCGAACCCGCCGGCCTGCTCGAAGACGGTTCGCCGCACCATGCAGCAGGCGCTGATTAAACACTGGACATCCCGCGGCGTACTGAATTCGGGATGGTCGCGCGGCTCACCGCGGCCGCGGAAAACGACCCGGCCGCCGCGGGTCACGGCGCCGCCGGCACACTGGATCGGATGCGGATGAAACGGATACACCAGTTTGGGACCCACCATCCCGACGGCCGGATCGGCGTCAAGTTTCGCGGCCAACAGGTTCAGCCAGCCGCGTGATCGTACTGTCAGATCGTTATCGATGAAGACCAGATGGCGTACCGAATCCGCCGCCCGGGCTGCCCCCTGGTTGCGCGCCGTCGAACACCCGATATTGGTTGGGTTGGTTACGATGGTTACGTTTAATCTTTCGGCGGCGGCTTGCTTCTGAAAGGTTCGCAACCACGCGCGGGTCCCGTCGCGGGAACCGTTGTCGACCACTATCAGCTCCCAGTTGCGATCGCTTGAATGAAGCAAGTGGCGCAGGCATTTACGGGTGCATTCCAGTTTGTTGTGCGTCAGGGTAACGACCGCGATCTCGGGGTTCATTGCAGCGTTTCCATCAATCCCATGGCGGCATGCGCTATTGTCGTAGCATCCGGCAGGGTCAACTGTTCCATCGGCGGCGATGCCGGAACCGGAATATCCGGAGCCGTCAGACGCCGGATCGGCGCTTCCAGGTATTCGTGGGATGCCTCGAATACGCGGCATCCGATTTCGGCGGCGATCCCGGCGCTACGCGGCGCTTCATCGACAATTAAGACGCGGCCGGTCTGTTGCACCGATTCGTTGATCGTGGCCATATCCAGCGGTTGCAGGCAGCGTACATCGATGACCTCGGCGGTAATCCCGTCGGCAGCCAGCCGTTCTGCCGCGATGGCCGCCTCGACCGCCATCCAGGACCATGCCAGAATGGTTAAATCATGTCCGCGATTCACGGTACGCGCTGTTTCCAATCCAACAACCGGACGATCGGCGGGAACCGGTTCGCGCCATCCATACAACCGTTTATGTTCCAGAAAAACAACCGGATTGGGATCCTGCACGGCAGCGTGCAGCAGATCCGCGTGATCGGCGATTGAAGATGGCGCAACCACTTTAAGTCCGGGGGTATGAACGAACCAGGCTGCGAATCCCTGCGAATGGGTGGGACCGTAGCCGCGCCCGCCGCCGGCGACCAGCCGCACGACCAGCGGACAGGATGCCTGGCGGCCGAGAATATAACGTAGTTTAGCCGCCTGATTGACCAGCGGATCCATCGCCAGAGTCACAAAATCGGCAAACATGATCTCCACAATCGGGCGGCATCCGCTGATTGCCGCACCGATAGCCATCCCGACCACCCCGTTTTCCGAAATCGGGGTTTCGATGACACGCTGTGGACCAAACCGGTCCAGTAATCCGCGGGTAATACCGAACGCACCGCCGTAAACGCCGATATCTTCGCCCATCAGCATGACCGTCGGATCGGCCGTCAACTCGGCGGCCAGCGTCTCGCGTAAGATCGCAGCGGCGGTGATTGTCTTCATGCAAAAACCCCTTTCGTCAGCGAGGATGCCTTTGGCCAGGCATCCGCTTCGGCATGAGCCACCGCTTGTTGGACGCGCCGTCGCGTTTCCTGCATCAGGCGCTGGTGTTCGCCGGATATCAACACGCCGCGCGTCAGTAAAATACGGCGCATGCGTTGGATAGGATCGCGTTTCCGCCAGGCGACCTTTTCCTGCGGCGCACGATAGACACAGGGATCGCCCCGTGAATGTCCGCAATAACGATAGGTATGGCACTCGATCAGTGTCGGTCCGTCACCTTTCGCGGCGCGCCGACGGGCATTAGTCACCGCGCGCCACACCGCTTCCAGATCGTTGCCGTCGGTTTCCTCGCCTGCGATACCGTATGCCTGGGCGCGTCGCGCGATGGATCCACCTGCAATCGAACGCGCAACCGGCATGCTCATGGCATACCCGTTGTTCTCGCAAAGAAAAACGACCGGCAGTTTCCATAGGGCGGCCATATTGAGACATTCGTGGAAAACCCCCTGATTCGAGGCGCCGTCGCCGAAAAAACATAAGGTAACCCGTGATCGGTTCTGTAAGCGTGCCGCCAGTGCGACACCGGTGGCTACCGACAGGCTGCCGCCCGTGATCCCGTTGGCGCCCAGGTATCCAATCCGGTAATCCGCCATGAACTGGCTGCCGCCGCGACCGCCCGAGTATCCGGATCGTTTGCCGTACAATTCCGCCATGATCCGGTCCGGATTCCCGCCGCGCGCCAGAAAATGGCCATGTCCGCGATGGGTACTGGTCAAGGCATCGCTTTTGCGTAAGGCCATCACGGCACCCACCGCCGTGGCCTCCTGGCCGATGCATAAGTGCGCGGTACCGGTGATCTTGCCGGCCAGAAACAAGCGTTCGACTCGTAATTCAAATTCGCGGATCAACAGCATGCGCTGATACGCCGCACGTAATTTCTTGGCTGAAATGGACTGGGACATGATAAACCTTGCAACCGATACTCAACGTCCAATACCCGGTCAGCATCCAGAATATCCGTCGGAATTGACGGATTCAGCAGAGCCGGTGGCATGATGCCCGCCGCCGTCGGTTGATTTCCGCGGTTTGATGACCATCGCAACCAGATTGCCGCCGGGACAAAATGTATTGATCAATATCGGACCCTCTTCAACACGCCTCGCTTGTGATGAAAAATCTATCCTATTTAAATTCGGATTGCACGTCAAGTTGCCGGGTAAAGCAGGCAAACGACGATCTTGCATGATGCCGAGAGCCAATGCCATGCGTAATCCCGTGCCGGCGGCCAGGGTTTCGCCCAGTAACGGTGCCGGCGTCCAAATCGTCAACGGAGTTTCACGTTCGCGCGCCATAACTTCCAGGGCATCGCCTTCCCAGTCGTCAAGACAAGGATCGCCCGCGCCATGCGCGCATACCCAGCTTAATTCACGAACGGAACTCTCCGACCGTTCCAGCGCCCGTCGCATGATGGTCGCCGCATCGTGCGCCGAGCCAACCGACCCCCTGGCGCCGCCGGCCAGTTCCGCGCGAATGGTTGCGCCCCGGGCCACCGCATGCGACGCCGATTCCAATGCCAGAATCGCGGCGCCCTCGCCAAGAACAATGCCGTTGGCACGCCGGTCAAAAGAATAGACGCCCTGCTCACCGCCGGCGCTGCCGGCCAGCGGCGACAACCGTTTTTCGGCGTGAAGTCCGCGAACCGTTAATGGATGCAGGGCATCGGCACCGCCTGCCAGCAAGGTGTGCGCGCGGCCCGTACCAATCCAGTCGGCAGCTTGCAAGACCGCCTCCGCGCCCGCAGTCCAGCCGCCGGCATAGACGGCATGCATCCCGCCAAGATTGAATTCGATCGCCGTCAGACTGGCGGCGCTATTGGCGTAAAGATGCGGAAACAAGACCGGTTTGGCGGACTGCGGTCCTTTATCCATAATATCACCGTAATACAGCACCGATGTCGCCATATTGCCGTACATTGTGCCGAATAACCATCCGATATCGCCCACATCGTGTTCGCTGTCGAGACCAGCATCGGCCAACGTCAACGCTGTCGCCGCCAACGTCAATTCCGATGTCCGGTCCAGGTAGGCCTTGCGACTCTTCAAGTAAGCTGTGACCGAAAAATCATGGATCGCACCGCTAAGCAGCGACCGTTTTCCGGACGGTAATTCGAAAACCTGGCAGCCGATCGCCGATTGCCCGTCCCGCAAGGTCTGGCCTAAGGTTTCGCCATTCGTGCCCAAGCCGCTGATAAAACCAATTCCGGTGATGACTACACGCTTCATTATAAACCATCCAACTGCCGACACGCGACTCGTTTGTTATGCAACCGCGACAAGCCGTCTCGCTCTCTTTACCAACTCGGCAGTATGCCATCCATTACCGGAAAGTTCAATCGAAAAGGATTGACTTTATGACCGTGGCGTCATACGCTGCTCCCCTAGTAGGGGGGGAACGTGCCTTGTAACTTGACTCGGCTATCAGGGAACCTTTGAAAACATAGGGCAATACTTCGCCGGCCTTCCCCTCTGAAAGCTGCCGGGCAAAGCGAAGGTTGCCCTTGATACAGGGAGAGGTTCAACATGCTTGCAAGCAATTCGGAGCGGATCGGGTTCTTCGCGGTTTTGGGTTTTGGATTGTTGTCTTCCAGTATTCTGACGGCCGCCGACGCCGACATCACGGCTCGACTCGACAGTACGGACGGCGGCAGTGCCTTTGTGGTCGAGGATGCGGCCACCAACCAAATCTTCAAGATCGACTCGCAAGGTATGATGCAGGTAACCGGCCCATTAAGCAGTGCGGGCGGTTTCGTTGGCGACGGCGCCGGGTTAACCAACCTGATCGAAGCTGATCCACTGTGGGCGCCGTCAGTAACGCCATTCTTTCGTCCACCTCCTTCTGGTGGCAGGCTCACGGCTGGGGCGATCATGCTGCCGCCGGATACATGACCAACTATTATGAGACCGATCCGGTCTGGGGCGCCGTCAGTAACGCCGTCATAACCCAGGCTGCCCTGGGCGAAACCGCTTATGGCTGGGGCGATCACGCCACTAAAGGGTATGCCGACTCAAATCTGGTGGAGGCAACCTACCTGAACAAGACCGGCGATCTGATGACAGGTGCGTTGCACATGAATGTCGGCGTCGCAAGCAATATCGTAATCGGCAGTGACGGCGAGCACATCATCATCGGTAATCGCGCCGCGGCCGTCGGCGGCACCAATCGCATTGCGATTGGCCGACAGGTAACCAATACCGTGGACGAGTCAGTCCGGTTACGCGGCGACCTATACCTCGACGGGGGCACGACCGTGTTGACCCGACCGGCATTCGGCGCCGGACCGTTCGAACAACTACTCCCGATTGGTTCGCTAGAAAACGTGGTCTATGTCGCTCCCAATGGTACGAGTTCGGGTCCCGGCACGATTGACCGTCCGTTCGATACACCGCAACGTGGCTACAACCGGGCCGCAACCCTCTATACCAACACGCCGGCCGCCGTCGTGATCGCGGCAGGCTATTACGCTGGCGCTACACTGACCATGACGGAGGGCAATATCCATGTCATCGGTCATGGCCGCGCTGAAATCGATGACTTGAATGTCAATGCCCCAGCCGAATTCATCCGCGGCAAACAACGAATCGAAAATCTGGTGGTTCGCACCCGGACTACTGTTCAAAATACGGCCACGGACGTCAAATTTTTCAATTGCCGGTTTACCGGTGAAGGGTTGATTATCAACGGCTCGGGTATTGAGGTGCATAATTGTTTTGCATCGAATGACGGCGCCGTCTCGGGCGTGGCTGTGACGATTGGCTTGGGGGTTGCCCTGACGGATGTCGCGCTCTACCATTCGTCGTTCTACAATTCCGGGTTAAATCCAACTTTGCGGGTAGAGGAAAACGTCAGCAACTTCCAAGTTAAAGGCTGCCAGATTGTCAACGCGGGCGGCGGCGCCTGCATCGAGGATCTTGAGCCGGGACCGATCAGCCCGTTGCATCTCTACACGCACAACTACATCAGGGGCACGGCGCCGGCGATTGACAGCGAGGAAGCGGTCCAAGATTTGGGTGGCGGGCACACGATTGCGTTTACGCACAACAAGGTATTAGGTCATGTAGGATTGAACGGCAACGAACAGTACTACGCCAACAATACTGTGTACGGCATTATCAACAACGTCGGAGGAAACGGGTTGCCGGGGTGGTCTCAGGCCGGGCAGGGAACCGGCGCTGATGCCGCCGGCAACATCGAACACGAGGACAGCTTTCCTGATTTGCCGGCCGCCTGGTTGGATTGACCGTCGGAACGAACGAAAGGAGATCAAATCATGCGATTTAATCAATATCGGTTCCAGTCGGCTATCCGCGGGATGACCATCGGCGTGGTGCTGTCGGTGGCGGGATCCTC